>NZ_JAUZMY010000040.1:0-49694 GCF_036327455.1 Nocardiopsis codii
GTCCGAGGCCGAAAAGCGGGAGGCGTTCACCGGATGGCTGTACCACTACAATCACCACCGGTTCCACACCGCCATAGGCGGCCCTCCCGCCTCCCGCGTCACCAACCTCTCAGGTCAGTACACCTAGGGTGGCCGTACGCGTGCCCCGTCCGCGTACCCGCGGGGTGCGGGACCATGGTCGGGTGCCCGCGGCACGACGGCCGAACACAGCTCAGAAACGGGGCGACACCATGCTGGACCTGACCTCGGACGCGGCGGAACTGACCGCCGCACTCGTGGACATCCGTTCCGAGAGCGGTGACGAGAGGATCCTCGCCGACGCGGTCGAGTCGGCCCTGAAGGCACTCCCGCACCTCACCGTCACCCGTGACGGCGACGCCGTGGTCGCCCGGACCGAACTGGGCCGTCCGCGCCGCGTCGTCGTCGCCGGGCACATCGACACCGTCCCCATCGTGGACAACGTCCCCTCGCACGTCGAGGGCGGGCGCCTCTACGGGTGCGGCACCACCGACATGAAGGCCGGGGTCGCGGTCCAGCTCAAGCTGGCCGCCCTCGTGACCGAGCCCGTGCACGACGTCACCTACGTCTTCTACGACAACGAGGAGGTCGACGCATCCCGCAACGGCCTCCTCCGCCTCGCCCGGAGCCACCCGGAGTGGCTGGCCGGGGACTTCGCGATTCTGATGGAGCCCACGGACGGCGTGATCGAGGGCGGCTGCCAGGGGACCATGCGGGTGGAGGTCGTGACCAGGGGCAGGCGCGCGCACAGCGCCCGGTCGTGGATGGGGGAGAACGCGATCCACGGCGCCGGGGCCGTCCTGGACGTGCTGCGCGCCTACACCCCCCGCGAGCCGGAGGTGGAGGGGCTGCGCTTCCACGAGGGCCTCAACGCCGTGTTCATCGAGGGCGGGGTCGCGGGCAACGTCATCCCGGACGAGTGCGTGGTCAAGGTCAACTACCGGTTCGCCCCCGACCTGTCCGTCGCGGACGCGGAGGCCCACCTGCGGGAGGTCTTCGACGGGTTCGAGGTGCGCGTGGTGGACGCCGCGGCGCCCGCCCGCCCGGGACTGGACGACCCCTCGGCGGCGGCGTTCGTCAGCGCGGTGGGGGAGGGGCGGGCCCGGGCCAAGCTCGGGTGGACCGACGTGTCGCGCTTCTCCGAGCTGGGTGTGCCCGCCGTCAACTACGGCCCCGGCGACCCCGTTCTCGCGCACACGAAGGACGAGTACGCGGAGATCGCGAAGATCCGCGAGGCCGAGGAGCGCATGGTGGCCTGGCTGACCGGAGCCAGGTGACCCGGACCCCGTGCCGGCGGCAGGGTCCCGGGCCCGCCCGGAGCGCCGTTCCGGGCGGGCCGGGCCGCCGCCGGGCGGCCGTGACCGGCCCCGACGGCGGCCACGCGGCAAACCTGCCGCTTGCGGCCACCGCCGGGTCACGTGTGGTTCAGGTGTGAGCCCGTCGTACACGGATAGCTTTACGTCATGACGGAAGACGACAAGGTACGACGGGCCGGCCCCCTCACCTACAGGGGCAGCTCCATCCCCAGCACCACCACCGACCAGCGCCTCCTCGACCGGCGCGGCCCCTCCGACTGGGTGCACACCGACCCGTGGCGGGTCCTGCGCATCCAGTCGGAGTTCGTGGAGGGGTTCGGGCTGCTGTCCGAACTCCCCTCCGCGGTGAGCGTGTTCGGATCGGCCAGGATCAAGCCCGGGACCCGCTACTACAACCTGGGCGTCGACGTCGGCGCCAGGCTCGCGGAGGCGGGCTACGCCACGATCACCGGCGGCGGCCCCGGCATGATGGAGGCGGCGAACAAGGGCGCCCAGGGCGCGGGAGGGCTCTCCGTGGGGCTCGGCATCGAGCTGCCCTTCGAGCAGTCCCTCAACCCCTACATCGACATGGGGATGACCTTCCGGTACTTCTTCGTCCGCAAGACCATGTTCGTGAAGTACTCGCAGGCCTTCGTGGTGCTGCCCGGCGGCTTCGGCACCCTCGACGAGCTGTTCGAGGCCGCCACCCTCGTGCAGACCAACAAGGTCACCCGGTTCCCGGTGATCCTGGTCGGCCGCGACTTCTGGGGCGGGCTGGAGGAGTGGGTCCGCACCAGCCTCCTGGAGAACGAGCTGATCAAGCCGAACGACATGGAGCTGGTCCAGATCGTCGACGACCCCCAGGAGGTCGTCGACATCATCCGCAAGTCCC
Organism: Nocardiopsis codii; assembly: GCF_036327455.1. Taxonomy (NCBI): domain Bacteria; kingdom Bacillati; phylum Actinomycetota; class Actinomycetes; order Streptosporangiales; family Nocardiopsidaceae; genus Nocardiopsis; species Nocardiopsis codii. The sequence goes on from NZ_JAUZMY010000040.1 coordinate 2,206, forward strand.
ACCTGCACATCGCGCGCGAGCAGGAGGAGCTGGAACGGAGCGAGGCCGGCCCCGAGCAGTAGGAGGGCGCGCACGCGCCCCCCGGAGGCCCTCCCCGCCGCCCGGGGCGACGGGGAGGGGGACGGCGGCGCGGGGACCGGTGGGACCCCGGGTCCCGGCCCCTCCGGGCCGGGGGCGCCGCGGATCCGGCGCCCGGCCGCGGGCCCGCGGCCCTCCCCCCGGCGTCCGGGGTGTGGCACGATCGGGTCCGTGCCTGTTTTCATCATGATCCTGGTTGCCGTGGCCGCGTTGGCCGTGCTCGTCGGCGTGGTCTACGTGGTGCTCGGCAAGGGCGGCCAGCTCGCCCGGTTCGAGGCCGACTACCCCCCGCTGCCGCTGCCGGACGACCGTCCGGTCGGGGCGCACGACCTCGGCCGTGTGATGCTGCCCCTCGCCCTGTGGGGCTACCACGTGCGAGCCGTGGACGAGCTGCTGCTGCGCCTCACCGTCACACTGCGCGAACGCGACGAGCGGATCGGTGACCTGGAGTGGCGCCTGTCCCGACTCGACCCCTCCTACGTACCGGAGGGGACCGGGCCCGACCCGGACACGCGCCTGCCCGGTGACGCCTACGCCCCCGAGAGCTCCTACGCCCCGGAGGAGACCTCCACGACCGAGGACGTCCCCACCCCCGAGGACGCCCGCGTGCCCGGGGACGGGTACGCGGCCGACGACGGGCCCGGGAGCCGAGGCGGGGCCGGTGCGGAGGACGACTCCGAGCGGGACCCCCGGGCCGACGGTGACGCGGAGCACCGCACCGACACGGACGACGCCGCGGTCGGCGGCAACCAGCGCTGACCGGGGGCGGGCGCCCGGTCACCGGGTCGCCCGCACCGCCGGGGCCGGCGGCCGGGGCGCCCGCCCTATCGGCCGCTCCCGCCCACCGGTCCGACCTGCCGCTCCGTCGGCCGCTATGCCGTGCATCACAGCCGAGGCGCCGTTCTCGGGCGAATCCGGTGCGTTGGTGTGCTCTATCCTCGATCGCTGTACCCGGTACCCCCGTTCCGCCGGAGCGGGTGCAGCGTTGTTGAGGATGGCGAGGATGGACACAGCAGCCCAACTGGAGTCGGGAGCTGGGGACAGGCGCGACGCGCCCGCCTCCCCGGTGGCCCCGGCCCACCCTGTGCAACAGCTGTCCCTGTGGCCGCCGCCCAGGTCGACCCGGCACAGCGGGAAGCGCCGCCGCCAGGTGGCCGTTCTGGCCCTGGCCGCGGCGGCCGTCCTGCTCGTCGGGGGCGGCGCCGCCGCGTGGGCCGTGCTCGGGGGCCCCGGTGAGGAGGAGGCCGGTCCGACCGTCCCCGCCGAGGCCTTCGTCGGAGCGTGGTCCGGTGAGATGAGCCAGGTGGACACCGAGGGCGAGCACGTCGCCGACTGGCACGCGGAGGTCCGGATCGAGGAGGGCGCCGAGCGCGGCAGCACCGCCTGGACGACCTTCGCCTGTTCGGGGACCCTGGTCCTGTCGGCGGGCGACAACGACCGCCGCGTCTACGCCTACACCGAGACCGCCGATCCCGAGGACCGCTGCGTCGACGAGGCCGAGCTGACCGTGTGGTCGGCCGCCGACGGCGGGCTGAGGGCGGAGTGGTCCTCCATCACCCGGGAGGGAACCCGGATGATCTCGACGGGCGACCTCGGCTGACCCTCTGAGACGCGAACCCCCTGGTGGGGGCCGTCCCGCGCGGGCTCCCCGGGAGCGGTGCCCGCACAGCCGCCCGGATCGGCGGGCCGCTCCGGCTCCCGCGCTCTCCCCGGGTTTCGGTCAGTACCGATATAACCTTACTGACCGAAGATTCCTCGTGGGTGGGTGCTCGTGGCGGCGGCGCGGCCGTCGCCTGGCGCACACGGAGGGGTGAACCTCCGAGATAATGGTCGAAGAGTGATTCACGCCCCTTAAGCCACACGGGCATGAGTCACCCGGAACCGGACGGACCACGGCTCCGGAGCCGAGACCGGAAACGGGAATCGGCGCCGGTGCCGCGGGTCGGCCCCGGTCGCCCGCGAGGAACATGAGAAAGGGGAATGGCATGGCGGCGATGAAGCCGAGGACCAGTGACGGGCCGATGGAGGTCACCAAGGAGGGTCGCGGCATCATCATGCGGGTCCCGCTGGAGGGCGGCGGACGCCTGGTTGTCGAGCTGACTCCAGACGAGGCGTCCGAGCTCCGGGACGCGCTCAAGGGTGTCGTCGGCTAGTTCGGCAGTTGAACCGTCCCCCACCCCGGGCCGGACAGCCCTGACGACCCCCGAGGTTGTACACCTCCCAAGTGAACGATTGTGAGCGGCCTGTGCCTTTCGCCACGGAGATCCACCCCGTACCGGGGAAGCTCGTCGATTCCACCGCGGACCTGCTGGTCCTCCCCCTGACTTCGGGAGACAGCGGACCGGCGCCGGTCGAGGGGGTCGCCGAGAGCGGCCTGACACAGGTCCTACCGGCATCGCTCACCGATCTGTTCGCGCACTACTCGCTCGCCGGGAAACCCGGCGAGCTGGCCCAATTCCCGGTGTCCCGGGACCAGGGCCTGGTCCGCGTGGCGCTTCTGGGGGTCGGATCGGGTTCGCCCGACGACCTCCGGAAGGCCGGCGCGGCCCTGTCCCGGGCGGCCCGGGGGGCCGGGCGCGTGGCCCTCGCCTGGCCCGGCTCCGGCGAGGAGGCCGCCACCGCCTTCGCCGAGGGCGCGCTCCTGGCCTCCTACACCTTCACCCTCAAGACGTCGGAGGCCCCGGCCGACCGGCGCCCCGCGGCCTCGATCGACGTCGTCCTGGGCGACGGCGCCGACGGTTCCCTGGCCGGGGCCCTGGAGCGGGGCACCGCCCTGGCCGCGGCCACCGCCCTGGCCCGGGACCTCATCAACACCCCCTCCCTGTCCAAGGACCCCGAGTGGATGGCCGAGCGCGCCCGCGAGGCCGCGGCGGACAACGGCCTCCAGGTGCGGGTGTGGGACGAGGGGGACCTGGAGGACGAGGGCTTCGGCGCGATCCTCGGCGTCGGACAGGGCTCCTCGCGCCCGCCGCGGCTGGTCCAGCTCTCCTACACGCCCGAGAACCCCACCGAGCACGTCGTCCTGGTGGGCAAGGGCATCACCTTCGACACCGGCGGGCTCTCGCTCAAGCCCAACGACAACATGTCGCTCATGAAGACCGACATGAGCGGCTCGGCGATCGTGCTGGCGGTGCTGTCGGCCCTGGCCGCCGTGGGCGCCACGGTCCGCGTGACGGGCCTGCTGGCCCTGGCGGAGAACGCCTTCTCCGGTGACTCCACCCGCATCGGCGACGTGCTCACCACCTACTCCGGTACGACCGTCGAGGTGCTCAACTCCGACGCGGAGGGCCGCCTGGTCCTCGCCGACGCCATGGGCTACGCGGTCGGCGAGCTGGCCCCGGACGTCCTGGTGGACGTGGCGACCCTGACCGGCGCGGCCAAGGTGGCGCTCGGCACCGGCATGGGCGCGCTGTACAGCAACCACGAGGCGCTCGCCGCCGAACTGGAGGGCGCGGGCCGCGACTCCGGCGAACCCCTGTGGCGGATGCCGCTCACCGAGGAGTACGTGCCGACCACGAAGTCGCGGGTGGCGGACCTGGCCAACATCGGCACCCGCGGACGCGACTTCGGTCCGGCGGGGGCCACCGACGCGGCCCTGTTCCTGCGCGAGTTCACCGGTGACGTCCCGTGGGCGCACCTGGACATCGCCGGGCCCGGCAGGTCCATGAAGGAGAGCGGTCTGCTCAGCAAGGGCGGCACCGCGTTCGCGACCCGCACCCTGCTGCGCTGGCTCGCCGGCCGCTGACCCGTACCGGACGGCGGCCGTGCCGCCGTCACCGGCGAGGGGCGCACCCCCGGGCGCGCTCCTCGCCTCGCCTCGCCCCGTCCCGCTCCGTGGCGGACGGCGGCTACCGGATGGCGGCCAGGAGCCCCTCGCCCACCGGCATGAGCAGCGGGATGAACCCGTCCTCGTCACGCATGCGGCTGATGACGCCGCGCACGGCGGTCTCACGCGGGTCCGGCATGCGCAGCGGGCCGTCCGGCTCGGAGGAGCCCACCATGGCGCCGTTGAACACCACCATGCCGCCCGGACGCAGCAGGCGCAGCGCCTCCTCCAGGTACAGGGGGTAGGACTCGGTGTCGGCGTCCACGAACACCAGGTCGTACCCGCCGTCCGTCAGCCTCGGCAGCACGTCCAGCGCGGCCCCGCGGATCAGCCGCGCCCGACCGGCGCCGAACCCCGCCCTCGCGAACGCGGACCGCGCGTAGTCCTGGTAGGCGGCGTTCGTGTCGACCGTGGTCAGGATGCCGTCGGGCGTCATGCCGCGCAGCAGCCAGATCCCCGAGGACCCGCACCCCGTGCCGATCTCGACCACGGACCGCGCGTGGAGGGAGGCGGCCAGGAAGCGCAGGGCTCCGCCCGTGGCCGGGTCGACGGGCGGCGCCGTCGAGCGCAGGCCCGCGTCGTACGCGTCGGCCAGGGGCTCGTCCTCCATGGCGTCCCGCTCGAACCGGGCCTGCTCGGTGCGGACCCAGGTGATTCGGGCCGCTGTCTCCTCCGGACTGGCGATGACGGCCTCCCGCTGCCGTGGTCACGAACGTGTCATGGGCCTGACCAGGAGGCCGTCACCCACCGTGGAATGATGGTCGCGACCAGGTCGTGCACCTGGCAAAAGAGTAGCCTGATCCCGGCCCAACTCCGAGCGTGGCGGCGGGAACTTAATCCACTCCTCCCGGCGTTGAATCGGGATGAACGTACGTTGATCGCCACGAAGCAAACTCCCCCCGACCAGCCAGTCGGCGAATCGACGGGATGAAGGGAGCAGCGGTGCCAGAGACCGGCCCTGCCGTGGAATTCGAGGCATGGGAACCCCCGAGCTGGGATGAGGTCGTCCGGACCCACTCGCCGCGCGTCTACCGGCTCGCCTATCGGCTGACCGGCAACAAGCACGACGCGGAGGACCTCACACAGGAGGTCTTCATCAGGGTGTTCCGCTCCCTGGCCAACTACACCCCCGGCACCTTCGAGGGGTGGCTGCACCGCATCACCACCAACCTCTTCCTCGACATGGCCCGACGCAAGGCCCGTATCCGGTTCGAGGGCCTGGCCGACAACGCGGACGAGCGGTTGGAGGGGCGTGAGCCCTCACCCGCCCAGCGCTACGACGACCGCCACTTCGACGCCGACATCCAGTCCGCGCTCGACGCGCTGCCGGCCGAGTTCCGGGCCCCCGTGGTCCTGTGCGACATCGAGGGTCTCTCCTACGAGGAGATCGCGGCGACGCTGGACGTCAAGCTCGGCACCGTCCGCAGCCGCATCCACCGGGGCCGCGCCCAGCTGCGGCGGGCCCTGGAGCACCGGCGGTCCCTGGCAGCGGAGGAGCACGGGGCGCGCAACGGCGGAAACGTCATCAACGGGGAGGCGCAGTGAGCATGGACCACCTCGGGGAGCGCCTCTCCGCGCTCGTCGACGGCGAACTGGGCGCCGTCGAGCACGAGAGCGCCCTCATCCACCTGGCCAAGTGCGAGTCGTGCCGGTTCGAGGCCGACATGACGCGCCGTCTGAAACGGCGCCTCAACGGCCTGCGCGAACCCGAGCCCGACCTGGACTTCATGGGGCGGCTCACGAGCCTGTCCCGCGACCCGGGCCCGGGAGGCCGGGGCCCTTCTGAGCCGCCGCCCGGAGGCGCGGGCTTCGGAGTCCGCCCGCCTCTGGGGTCCTCCCGCCCCCTCGGCGGCTTTCCCGGAGGAGGCGCGCTGACCGCGGAGTCCGCGGTGGCCGCCGCACGGTCCGGACCCGGGGTGACGGGGGCGCCCGCCGCCACGACACTGACCGGACCGGTCCGGTCGCAGCGATCGGACCGGCCCGCCCGGCGCCGCGGCGGCGACCGCCTCTCCCACCTGATCCCCGCCTTCCCCGGAGGGCGCTACGCGGTCGCGGGCTTCGCGGTCGCCACGGCCCTCCTGGGCACCGCGTTCGTCGCGGGCGGCGACGCGCAGGACGCGCCGGTGGTGGAGCCCCGCCTGTCCGACTACGCGGTCGAGCACGCGGTGACCAGCCGTCAGATACCCGTCGTGCAGACCCAGCCGTCGGAAGCCCGTCCTGTGGGGACCGAGAACCCGATCGGGTACGGCTCCACCGAAACGACACGGTGAGCGCGGGGGGACACTCCTCCGCCACCTCCGGTCCGGCCACCCTCGTCGCCGTCCTGGCGCTCTGCGTGGCACTGCTGACCGGAGCCGCGTGCCCGGACGCCGACCAGGTCCCCGCCGAGGGGTCCGATGACGGTATGCCCGTGTTGCGCCGAGCCGCCGTGGCGGGCAAGGAGACGGCCTACTCCGCCGTGCGCGAGGTGACCGGACCGGAGGGGGACGGCTCGCCGTCCCACGTGCGCGTGGTGCACCGGCCCGGTGACGGCCTCGCGCTGGCTCCGGTCGGCGAGGAGGAGTCCGCCTTCGTGGTGCGGGCGTCCTCGGCCCTGGAGTCCCTGGACGAGCGCCTGCTGCACATGCTGGAGGACACCTATGAGGTGACGGACGCGGGCACCGCCGTCCTGGACGGCAGGCGGGCCCGGGTGGTGGAGGCCGGACGCGCCGACGGCACCGTCGCCGGACGGTTCTGGGTCGACACCGGGACCGGCCTGCTGGTGGGGAGCACGGTCTACGAGGCGACGGGGGAGTCCGCGCTCAGCGTCCGACTCACCGGCCTCGAACAGGGTGAGGGCGACTGGCCCGAGGGCGCCGTCGGAGGCGCGCCCTGGGGCGACGCCCTGACCGGGGAGGAGCGCACCGCGCTCCGGGACGAGGGCTGGACGCTCCCCGAGCACCTCGACTGGAACCTGAGGCTGGTCGACGCGCGCTCCACCGAGCACAGCGGGCACCGCGTCGTGCACGCCGTCTATTCGGACGGTTTGTCGCAGGTGTCGGTTTTCGCCCAACGTGGGAAGCTGGGGGCGGAACACTCCCCCTCACTCCGTGACGGATACGCCGGAACCGATATGGGGGGAAGGGGCGTCACAACACAACATGACACGATCTTCGGCGGAGACGTGGGCCAGTACCAGAGCATGTGGCAGGCGGACGGCTTCGTCTACACGGTGTTGGCCGACGCCCCCGTCGGAATCGCCTCGTCGGCTGTGACCGCGTTGCCCGGACCCGAGGGTTCCGGCTTCTGGGCCAGAGTGCATCGGGGCATGTCCCGGTTGGGGTTCCTCTAGGGGTGTCCCTCGGACGATCGAGGCGGGCCCGCCGCCCGGCGGGCGGCCCGCAGCGGCCCGGGGTGCACGCCGCGGCGTTCCCGTCCGGGCCGTGTGTCGACCGCGAGCCAAGCGACAGAGCGACCCACGGAGCAGGTCTTGACTGAGGAAAACGGCCGTTCGGGCCACGGGGGAGGGCCCGGCCGGGCGTCCCCGCCGGACGGCGGAACGTCCCCGGACGCGGCCCGCCCGGGTCGGGCGCCCGCGGAACACCAGCCCTACCTCCGGTGGTCCGCCCCGGAACCCCAGGGCCCTGGACGCCCCCCGTCCCCCGCCGTCGGCCACGGTTCCACCCCCGGTCCGTCCTCACCCGCCTCTCCCCACAGTGGAGATCCCATGAACCACACCCCTCCCGGCCAGGGCGGGCAGCCCGGTGCCCCCTCCGACCCCGGTGTCCCGCCGAACCCCGGCAGCCCGACGGGCCGCGACGCGGCCTACGGCGGGGCGCCCGTTCCGGGTGACCCCCAGAACCCACAGGGGCGGGGGGCTCCCCCCGGCGCGCCCGGCCAGGGTCCCCCTGCCCACGGGGGTCCCGTCGGCCACGGCGCGCCCGGAGGCCGGGGTCCCGCGGGCCCGCCCGGGCCACCCGTCCCCCCGGGGCCCGACCACCCCACCGGGTACACGGCCTCCTTCCAGCAGGCGGACCCCGCCGACCCCTCGGGCCAGGCGAGCAGACCCGGCCCGCACGGTCCCGCGGACACCCCCGGCTTCTCCGGGCCTCACGTGCCGCACTCCGTGCAGGCCGTCGCCTACGGCATCCCGCCGACCGCCGCGCCCAAGCCGCGCGGGCGCGGCGTCCCCGCGTGGATGGCCCTGTCCGGCATGCTCGTCGTCGCGCTCATCGCCGGGGGAGCGGGCGGTGTCGCGGGCGGGCTCCTCAACGGCTCCGCCGCCTCCGACGCGGCGCCCGAGGACGACGGCCCGGTCATGAACGAGCCTCCGCCCGAGGCCCCCCAGCGCGACCCCGACAGCATCGCGGGGGTGGCCCAGCGGGTCAGCCCCAGCGTCGTCTCGCTCAGCAGCGCCGACCCGCGCAGCGCGGGCGGCGGCTCCGGGTTCGTCATCGACGGCGACTACGTGGTCACCAACGACCACGTCTCCAGCGGACTGGAGGCGGACGGCATCGTCATCGAGTACAGCGACGGCACCCTCTCGGACGCCTCCGTGGTCGGCGCCGACCCCAGTTCGGACCTCGCGGTCCTGTCGATCGCGGACCCCCACGACGTCGAGCCGCTCCAGTTCGGCGACTCCGAGGAGGTCATCGTGGGCGACGAGGTGATCGCCATCGGCGCGCCCCTCGGCTTCACCGGGACCGTCACCCAGGGCATCATCAGCGCCGTCAACCGGCCCGTCAGCTCCGGCGAGGGCGGGAACGAGGGGCGCTTCTACGCGCTCCAGACCGACGCCGCCATCAACCCCGGCAACTCCGGGGGGCCGCTGGTCGACACCCAGGGCCGGGTCATCGGCGTCAACTCGATGATCGTGACCATGGGCTACATGGGCGAGGCCACCGGCAACATCGGCCTGGGCTTCGCGATCCCCTCCACGGAGGCGGAACGGGTGGTGAACCGGCTCATGGAGGACGGTGAGGCCACGTACGCGGACATCGGCGCCGACATCGACGAGGACAGCCCCCTCGCGGGCGCCGTCATCGCCGAGGGCGCGGGCGCGATCGAGAGCGGGGGCCCGGCCGACGCGGCGGGACTGGAGCCCGGTGACGTGATCGTCTCCCTGGACTCCCGCCCGGTCGGCTCGGGCCAGGACCTGCTCGCCATGCTGCGCAGCCGCACCCCCGGCGACGAGGTCGACATCGAGTTCGAGCGCGACGGCGAGCGCGAGAGCACCACGATCGTCCTCGGCTCGACCGACGACTGACCGCGGCGCCCGCCCCCACGGGGACGGGGCGCCCCGGACGCGCGAGGGCCCCCGGTCGCCCGGGGGCCCTCGTCGCTTCTCCCTCCGGCGGGCCGCCCGCGGCCCCGGAGGAGGGGTGTCAGCGTCCGGCAGGGGAGATGCCCAGCTGCATCCCCGCCAGACCGCGCGGCTTGCCGACCAGGGACTCGGCGATCCCGGAGATGACCTTGCTCGCCTCGGTGTCCGGGTCGGACAGGACCAGGGGGTTGCCCTCGTCGCCGCCCTCGCGCAGGCGGGTGTCCAGCGGAACCTGGCCCAGCAGCGGGATGGTGGTCCCCAGCGTCTTGGTCAGGGCGTCGGCGACCGTCTGGCCACCGCCCTCGCCGAACAGGTGCAGGGGCTCCCCGCCGCCCGGCGGCAGGAAGTACGACATGTTCTCGATGACGCCCGCGATGCGCTGGTGCGTCTGCGCGGTGATCGCGCCCGCGCGCTCGGCCACCTCGGCGGCGGCCATCTGCGGGGTGGTCACGATGAGCAGCTCGGCGCTCGGCAGCAGCTGCGCGGTGGAGATGGCGATGTCGCCGGTGCCCGGGGGCAGGTCCATCAGCAGGACGTCCAGGTCACCCCAGAACACGTCCGCCAGGAACTGCTGGAGGGCGCGGTGCAGCATCGGTCCGCGCCACACCACGGGCTGGTTGCCCTGCGTGAACATGCCCACCGAGATGACCTTGATGCCGTGCGCGGTGGGCGGGAGGATCATGTCCTCGACCTTGGTCGGGAAGTCCGACGCGCCGAGCATGCGCGGCACCGAGTGGCCGTAGATGTCGGCGTCCACGACGCCGACCTTGTGGCCCTGGGCCGCCAGCGCCGCGGCGAGGTTGACGGTGACGGACGACTTGCCGACACCGCCCTTGCCGGAGGCGACCGCGAAGACCTTGGTCAGGGAGTTGGGCTTGGCGAAGGGGATCTCCTTCTCCGCCTGGCCGCCGCGGAGCTTGGTCTGGAGTTCCTTGCGCTGCTCGTCGCTCATCACGTCGAGCTCGACGCGGACGGAGGTGACCCCGGCGACCTTGGTCACCGCTGCGGTCACGTCCTTCTCGATGCGGCCCTTCATGGGGCAGCCGGCCACCGTGAGGTAGATCCCGACGCTCACGGTACCGTCGTCGGCGATGTCGATGCTCTTGACCATGCCGAGGTCGGTGATGGGACGGTGGATCTCCGGGTCTTGCACCGTGGCGAGGGCTTTCTGCACCTGCTCGGTGGTTGCTGTGGAGGACATGTGCTCAATCGTAGGTCAGCGGGGCGGGATGGTTGGTCTGCGGTGTCGCCCGTACGCACCACCGTGTTCAACGAGGCGGGAGCGCCCGCCATTCCTTGCGCCGAGGGGCATTGCGCCATCTCCTGTTCATACTGTGACCAGGTGATAACGGCGTGGCCTTAACACTGGCAATACATGGCCGGATAGTAGTCTCGGCGCACGATGGGAAATGTGCCGCCACCGCCTGGTTCGTCCTGGCCCGCCGCGCCCGAAGGGCCGGAGGGGTGGGCTTCTGGGTCCTACGCCCAGGAGCAGACCTGGGCCGGACCCCCCGGCGGGGGGCGGCTGACACCGCCCGGCGGCCACCCGGCGGTCAACGCCGATCCGGGCGTGTGGGCTTGGCCACCGCCGAGGCCCGTGCGCACGAACGCGTTCGCCTGCGCGGAGCTGCCCCCGGGTGAGGCCTATCACAGGCTGGGGCGGACCTCCAGCTTCCGCTGGTGGACGACGCCCCTGGCCCTGTTCTGCTTCGCCGTGCTGCTGTTCTTCCTGTGGCTGGCCATCCTCCTGGCGGTGACGATCGTCGCGATCGTCGGCGGCAGCGGGCTGGCCCCCGACTCCGTGCGCATCAGCGAGATCGCCCAGCTGGCCTTCGGACTGCTGTCGTCGGCGCTGCTGATCCCCATCGTCCTGTTCGTCGTCCGCGTGATCCAGTGGCGCCGTGTCGGCTCCCTGCTGTCGGTCGAGGGCCGGGTCCGCTGGGGCTGGATGGCGACCTGCACGGCCGTGGCGGTCCTGCCGGTCGCCCTCGGGGTGGCGGCGTTCCTGCCGCTGGCCCGCGTCCTCCAGCCCGGCCTGGTGCCCCACCAGGGGACCGGCGGGACCGAGGTGTTCGCCGCGGCGATGGTCGTCATCCTCCTCCTGGTCCCCTTCCAGTCCGCGGCGGAGGAGATCACCCTGCGCGGCCTGGTCATGCAGATGGTCGGCGCTCTCGGGGCGCGCCGCGGCGAACGGGGCGGGGACTCCGCGGTGGCGCGTGTCCTGCGCTCGCCCTGGCCGGCGGTCCTGGCGGGCGGGACCCTGTTCGCCGCGCTCTACCTGGCCACCCACCCCGGCGACGTCTGGACGACGGCCGCCCTCGCCGTCATGGGCCTGGGAGCGGCCTGGCTGACCTGGCGGACCGGCGGCCTGGAGGCCGCGATAGCGCTCCACGTGGTCAACAGCCTGGTGCAGTTCACACTGTGCGTCTTCGAGGGCCGCATGTCGGAGATCGGCACGGGCGCCATCGTCGGCGCCGGGCTGCCCCTGGGCGCGGGCACGCCGCTCGTCCTGCTCCTCACCACGGCCCAGGTGGGCCTGTACACGCTGGGCGTGGCATGGCTGGCCCGCCGCCGGGTCCGCCGCGAGAGCGCCGGCGCCCGGCGCTGAGCCGGTCCCGGCGCGGACGGCCGGGCGGTCGGGTCACGGCTCCCGGACGGTGCGCTCCCGCACGGCCTCCGGCTGTTCGGGAAACACCCACGTCCGGTAGGCGAAGAACCGGAACAGCGTGCCGAACCCCACGCCCACCACGTTGCCCGCGATGTTCTGCGCGAGGGCGCCGTCCAAGCCGAGCACGTACACGGAGAAGCCCTGGCAGACCAGCTGGATGGCCAGGCCGATCCCGTTCATCACGAGGAACAGCAGCGTCTCCCGCCCGTAGCCGGTGCGGGCCCGGTCGCTGAACGTCCAGAACCGGTTGCCGACGAACGCCACCGCGATCGACGCCAGGGTCCCGACCACCTGCCCGGACAGCGGCCCCATGCCCGCCACCCCCCACAGCAGGTTGGTGGCGCCCAGCTGGACCACGTAGGCCGCGGCGCCGACGGAACCGAACTTGCCCACCTCCGCGGCGAGTTTCGCGAGCTCGGGATGGCGGGCGGAGAAGTCGCGCACGGCCGTCGCCTCCAGTCGTGTGATCGGGGGCGCGCCGGGCGGACCGCCGACCTGGGGGCGAGAGGGGCTTCCGGCCGCCGTGCGCGCACGCTCTAGACTCTAGCCCGGGGACTTGAGCAGGGCCCCGGCCGCGGGTTCCGAGCCGAACAGGCCAGGTTGCCCCACGGGGGAGCCGTCCCGTCACCGCGGTTGACGAGCATGTGAGTTGAGGAACTGTGAGCGAGCGTAACCGCACCATCCCCCGCGTGGGAATGGTCGGAGGTGGCCAACTCTCCAGGATGACCCACCAGGCGGGCATCGGACTGGGCGTCCACTTCTCCGTCCTGGCCGCCTCCCCCACCGACAGCGCCGCCCTGGTCTGCGGCGACGTCACGCTGGGCGACGACCGCGGCCTGGACGACGTCCTGGCCTTCGCCAAGGCCAACGACGTGGTGACCTTCGACCACGAACACGTCCCCGAACCGGTCCTGCGCGCCGTCGAGGAGGCCGGAGGGCTGCTGCGCCCCGGCCGCGACGCCCTCCGCTTCGCCCAGGACAAGCTGCGCATGCGCACCCGCATGGCCGAACTCGGCGCCCCCTCCCCGCGTTGGAGATCCGTCACCGTCCTGGACCACGTCACCGGTTTCGCCGACGGCGCGGGCGGCACGGAGGGCACCGGCTGGCCCGTCGTCCTCAAGGCCGCGCGCGGCGGTTACGACGGCAAGGGCGTGTGGGTCGTCGACGACGCGGAGGAGGCCCGCGCGGTCGTGGACCGCGCCGCCGCCGAGGACGTCCCCCTCCTGGTGGAGGAGAAGGTCGCCTTCTCCCGCGAGCTCGCGGTGCAGGTGGCCCGCTCCCCGCACGGGCAGGTCGCCGTCTACCCGGTCGTGGAGACCGTGCAGCGCGGGGGCATCTGCCACGAGGTCGTCGCCCCCGCCCCCGGCCTCCCGGACGAGAAGGCCACCCGGGCGCAGGAGCTCGCCATCGAGATCGCCCAGGCGCTCGACGTCACCGGCATCCTGGCGGTGGAGCTGTTCGAGACCGCCGACGGAGTGGTCGTGAACGAACTCGCCATGCGGCCGCACAACTCCGGCCACTGGAGCATCGAGGGCGCCCGCACCTCCCAGTTCGAACAGCACCTGCGCGCCGTTCTCAACCTGCCCCTGGGTTCGCCGCGCACCAACGCCCCCTTCACCGTCATGGCCAACCTGCTGGGCGGTGCGGACCCCGACGTCTACAGCCGCTACCTGCACGTGATGGCCAAGGACCCCGACGTGAAGGTGCACTTCTACGGCAAGGACGTGCGTCCGGGCCGCAAGATCGGGCACGTCACGGTGATGGGCGACGACCACCAGGACCTCCTGGAGCGCGCCCGTGACGCTGCCGCCTACCTGCGAGGAGACGACCAGTGAGCAACCAGGCCCCCGTCGTGGGCATCGTGATGGGTTCGGACTCGGACTGGCCGGTGATGCGCGAGGCCGCCGAGGCGCTGCGCGAGTTCGACGTGCCGTTCGAGGCCGACGTGGTGTCCGCGCACCGCATGCCGCACGAGATGATCTCCTACGGCGAGGAGGCCGCCGGGCGCGGCCTGAAGGCGGTCATCGCCGGTGCGGGGGGCGCCGCCCACCTGCCCGGCATGCTCGCCTCCGTGACCACCCTGCCCGTGATCGGCGTCCCGGTGCCGCTCAAGTACCTCGACGGCATGGACTCGCTGCTGTCCATCGTCCAGATGCCCGCCGGGGTCCCGGTGGCGACGGTGGCGGTGGGCGCGGCCCGCAACGCGGGCCTGCTGGCCGTGCGGATGCTGGCGGCGCACGATCCGGAGCTGTCCCGGCGGATGGCGAAGTTCCAGGGGGAGCTCCGGGACCAGGCCCACGCCAAGGGCGAGCGCCTGCGCCGCGAGGTCGCCGAGGGCGGGAGGCCCACCGGTTTCGGCCTCTAGGCCGTGTTTTCTGCACCCTTCCGGGCTCGCGTCCGCCGGGCTCGGCCCGCCGCCGCTCCACGCGGTGGACGCCCGGAGGCGGGCTCCGACGACGCGCGCCCCGGCCCCCTCGCGAGGGGGCCGGGGCCGGGCCGTGCTCGGGGCCGACCGGTGACCTGCCCCCGGGAGCCGCGTGCCGGCCGCCCGCGACGCGTGCCGGCCGGGCCCGTCGGGTCAGTCGGAGGCGGTCGTGAGCGCGCGCAGACCGTCCATCGCCTGGTCGACGGTGGGCAGCGCGTCCGGGTCCACGAGGAACTGGATGACGAAACCGCTGATGACGTTGTAGACCATCGACCCCAGGCCGGCGGCGGTCTCCGGGTCGACGTCGTCGGGTTCCCTGCCCAGGATCAGCGCGGCCAGCTCACGGCGGCCCACGCCGATGTTGGTCGCGAGCATCTCGCGGATGCCGCCGTCGAACTGGGCCTGGGAGTAGGCCTGGACGCTGGCCACCAGCAGGTCGCGCTCCCTGGGCAGGGTCTCGAGGATCGAGCCGACGAGGGCGCGCATCCGCTGTTCGGGCGCCTGGGCCCTGGAGGCGCTGACGGCGGCCTGGAAGGAGTCGGCCCAGTCGCCTGACGCCTCCATCACCGCCGTGTTCATCAGGTTGTCCTTCGACCCGAAGTGGTAGCCGATGGACGCCAGGTGCGCCCCGGAGGCGGCGGCGATGTCGCGGGCCGTGGTCTTGCCGTATCCCTTGTCGACCAGGCACCTCTTGGCGCCCGCCAGCAGGTCGTCTCGTTGGCTCATGCCGGGAGCCTAGCATTTTGTACGTACGTACATATTGACGCCTGTTTTGAACGTACGTACGATCATGGCCATGCGAACGCCCTCCCCACCCCGCACGCCCCGGCGGGCCACGGCCCGCACCTGGGCCGGACTCGTCGTCCTCCTGATCCCCGCGCTGCTGGTGTCCATGGACATCTCGGTGCTGTTCGTGGCCGCGCCCGCCATCGCCGAGGCACTCGAACCCGGCGCCACCCAGTGGCTGTGGATGATGGACGTCTACGGCTTCGTCCTGGCCGGGCTCCTCGTCACCATGGGCGGCCTCGGAGACCTCGTCGGTCGCCGGAGGCTGCTCCTGACCGGAGCCGTCCTCTTCGGCGCAGCCTCCGCCCTCCTGGCCTTCGCCCCCAGCGCCGAGCTCTTCATCGCGGGCCGCGCCCTGCTCGGCCTCGCCGGGGCGACCCTCGCCCCCTCCACGCTGTCCCTCATCCGTGACATGTTCACCGACCCCCGGCAGCGCGGGACCGCGGTCGGCGCCTGGACCGTCGCCTTCACCGGGGGCGCCGTCGCCGGGCCGATCCTCGGCGGGCTCCTCCTGGAGTTCTTCTGGTGGGGGTCGGCCTTCCTGGTCAACCTCCCGTTCATGGTGCTGCTGACCGTCGTCGCGCCGTTCCTCGTCCCGGAGTCGCGCGACCCCGACGCGGCGGGCTTCGACCTGATCGGCGCGGGCACCTCGCTCGTCGCCGTCCTCGGCCCGGTCTACGCCGCCAAACGCCTCGCCGAGCACGGCGTCGAGGCCCAGGGAGTCATCGCGCTCCTCGTCGGCGCGGCGTTCCTGGTGCTGTTCGTGCTCCGTCAGCGCAGCGCCGCGCACCCGCTCGTCGACATCACGCTCTTCGCCCGCCCCGCGTTCACCGCCGCGGTCGCCAGCAACACCGCGGTGGCCTTCGCCTCCGCCGGCCTCGGCCTCCTGGCCTTCACCTTCCTCCAGACCGTGCACGGCCTCAGCCCGCTCCAGGCCGCGCTGTGGTCCCTGCCCGTGCTCGTCGGCACCGTCCTCGGCGTCGTCCTGGCCGGCGCCGCCTCCTCCCGGGTACGCCCCGGACTCCTGATGGCCTCGGGCCTGCTGTCCGGCGCCGCTGGGTTCTCCGTGGTGGGGTCCCTGGAGGTGGGCACCCCGCTGCCCGTGCTCATCGGCGGGTACACGGTGCTGACCTTCGGCGTCGGCATCGTCGGGACCCTGGCCAACGGCCTCGTCCTGGCCACCGCCCCGCCCGAGCGCGCCGGGGCCGCCGCCGGGGTCTCCGAGACGAGCACGGAGCTCGGTGCGGCCCTGGGCATCGCGGTCCTCGGCACCGCCGCCACCACGGTCTACCGCAGGGCCATGGAGGACGGGCCGTCGGGAGCGGAGGGGCCCGCGGGGGAGACCGTCGCCGGGGCCGTGGCCGCGGCACCGGGGGCGGAGGACCCAGGGGCCCTGCTCGACGCGGCCTTCACCGCCTACACGGCGGGGGTCGGCACCGCGGCCCTCACCGGCGCGGCCGTGCTCGCGGCCGTGGCGCTCCTGGTCGCCGTGGCCCTCCGCGAGCTGCCTCCGGGCGCGGGGGAGGGGCACACCGGCGCCGGGAGGAGTGCCGGGGACCCGGGTGCCCCAGCCCTGGACACCCGGGTGGTCTCGGACCGGGGTCAGGCCCCGAGGGCGTAGCGGGGGGCGGTCACGCACTCCTCGACGGGCCTCTGCTCCAGGTAGCCCCATTCCAGGAGGTCGTTCACCGGAACGAACTCGCCGGTCCCGGCCTCGGGGATCTCCCCGGCGGGGGCGAGGACCTGCTCACCGCCCCCCGGCTGCTCGAAGTGCGGCGCGATCGGGCCCACCAGGGCCGTGAACTCCGTGGCCACCTCGTAGCAGTTGTAGTTGTGCTCGGGCCCGCCCGGCCAGGTGTTGAGGGAGTCCGGGGGCAGGGCCCGCCGCTCGTACCGCGCCCCCGCCGGGGCAAGGAAGGTGCCCCGGGGCGACCCGAACCGGTCCAGCATCCGCCCCTCGGGAAGGGACCGGAGGTCGTTCACCGGCTCGCCGTTCTCCACCACGAACCCCATGTGCTCGGGGTAGTCCCAGCCCTCAGGTGTGGCCCACCGGTCCAGGAACTCCACGGGGGTGAGCCCGCCGAGCCGGTCGTAGGACCGAACCAGTGAGCCGACGGGCCCGTCCGAGGGGAGCTCGGCGGGTCCGAGCCGGCGGTCACCGCACAGGTACGCGGCCAGGTCCTCCTCGCTGGGCGGGGGGTCGAGCACCGGGCAGTCGGCGGGGGCCACCGCGTCGGCTGACGGCGCCGCGGGCACGGGGCGCACGTCGGCGTGGACGGGGGGAGCCACCAGGAGCAGGGCCAGAGCTGTGCCTGCCACAGCGGAGAGCTTCACCGATCGGACTCCGTTCGTTCCTGGGCCGCCCGGCCCTGTGCCGGGCGCCTGCGATCAACCACGGAGTGCAGTGAAGCATGAACCCGGGGTCACCGCCCGGGATTCGCCGGAAAAGCCCGCGAGAGGCCTGCTGGTCGCACGGCGGAAAAGCCCGCGAGAGGCCTGCTGGTCGCACGGCTCGCGTTACCCGCGCCGCCCGTGCGGCCGGGACGGGACGGCCCAGCGTCCACGTGGCGCCGCCCCGCCCGGAGCGCGCCACCGCGTCGTCGGGGCCGTCCCGGCCCGCTGCCCCGGTCCGTGCCCGGAACGCCGACGGCCGGCCCCCGGAAGGGGCCGGCCGTCGGAAACGGGCGAGGGGCCTACTGGCGGCCGAGTGCGCGGTAGGTCCACCCCGAGGCGCGCCAGAACGTGGGGTCGAGGGCGTTGCGGCCGTCGACGATCCGCTTCTGCGCCACCACGGCGGCCAGCTCATCCGGGTTGGCCTCGCGGAACTCGGTCCACTCGGTCAGCAGCAGGACCACGTCGGCGCCGCGCGCCGCCTCCAGCATGGAGTCGGCGTAGTTCAACTGCGGGTGCTCCGCGCGCGCCCGCTCCAGCGCCACCGGGTCGTACACCGTCACCTGCGCGCCCAGCGACGCGATGGTCGAGGCCACGTCCAGCGCGGGCGAGTCGCGGATGTCGTCGGAGTTGGGCTTGAACGCCGCCCCCAGGACGGTGACCGTGCGGCCGGCGAAGCTGCCGCCGATCAGCTGGCGGGCGAGGTCGATGGTGCGCGCGCGGCGACGCTGGTTGATCGCGTCCACCTCGCGCAGGAACGACAGGGCGGGCTCCACGCCCAGCTCGTCGGCCCGCGCCATGAACGCGCGGATGTCCTTGGGCAGGCAGCCGCCGCCGAAGCCCAGACCGGGGCCCAGGAACTTGCCGCCGATCCGGTCGTCGTACGACAGGGCCTCGGCCAGCTGGATCACGTCGGCGCCCGCGACCTCGGACACCTCAGCCATCGCGTTGATGAAGGAGATCTTCGTCGCCAGGAACGCGTTGGCCGACACCTTGACCAGCTCGGCGGTCTGGAGGTCGGTCACGAGGAACGGGACTCCCTCGTCGACCTGCTGCTGCCACAGGGCGCGCACGGCCTTCTCGACCCGGGGGGAGTCGGTGCCGATCACGATCCGGTTGGGGCGCAGCGTGTCCTCCACGCCGAAGCCCTCGCGCAGGAACTCGGGGCTCCACCCCAGCTCCGCCTCCTCGCCGACGGGGGCGAGCGCGGCCAGCCGCGAGGCCATCGTCGCGGCGGTGCCCACCGGGACGGTGGAGCGGCCCACGACCACGGCGGGGCGGTTCAGGTGCGGGGCGAGCTGCTCGACCGCGGCGTTGACGTAGCGCAGGTCGGCCGCGCCGGACTCGTCACGCTGGGGGGTGCCCACACAGATCAGGTGCAGGTCGGCGAACTCGGCGACCTCGCTGAACGAGGTCGTGAAGTTGAGGCGGCCGGATTTCAGGCTCTTGCCGAGGAGCTCGTCGAGGCCGGGCTCGAAGAAGGGCACCCTGCCGGAGCGGAGCATCTCGATCTTGGCCTCGTCGACGTCGAGTCCCAGAACCTCGAACCCCATCTCGGCCAGGCAGGCCGCGGTGGTGGCGCCCAGGTAACCGGTACCGATGACGGAGACGCGCATACGGTCCGCTTCGACCACTGGTTGAGTCCTTCCTCGCTTTCGTCCGCTCCTGTGCCGGTGGTTGTTCCCGTTGGAGGCGGTCAACACCCCGGTTGAGGGCAGAAAACGGACATGGTTCGGCCGACGGGGGTGCCCCGGGGGCGCGATGCATCACCTTACGCGCCGAGCTGTGGCGCATGACCGAACACCGCGTGAACAGTCAGGCGCTCAGGTTACCGGTGGGTGCGGCCCCTCGTTCACAGGGGCGGGGACTCAGCGGCGGCGCCCCCGGAAGGGTCCCGCACCACCGCCCTCGTCGTCCAGGGGGGTCCAGGTCGCGCCGGTCTCGCCCCGTCTGAAGGGGGTCGTGGTCCGGTCCGGGTCGCCGTCGAAGGCGTCGTCCGGATCGCGCGCGGGGGGCGGTTCCGGGACGGCGTCCGGAACGGTGTCCCCGACGGGACCCCGGTCGCTCCAGGGGGCCTCGTCCGGCCCGTCCTCGCGGACGGCGGCGCGGTACCGGTCCCGGCTGGTGCCGGCCACGATCCGGCCGGGGAGGGGAAGCCCGGGGTCGGCCGCCGCCCGCCACCGGAGCGGCATGGTCGCGGAGACCAGCAGCAGTGTTCCGAGCAGCAGTCCGACCGCGAGTCCCGCGCCCCCGGGGTACAGGAAGCTCTCGTCGTTCAGCCAGGACAGCGCGGGCCCCATCGAGGAGGGGTGCACGATCGGCCACAGGGACAGCGCGGCCAGCAGCGACCCCGCCGCCCCCGCCACGAGCGGCGACACCCGGGACGCGACCAGGTAGGCGCACACGCCCCCCGTCAGGCACAGCACCACCGCGGACAACACCGTCGCGACGTTCACGTCGCCGTCGGCGAGTTGCGGGAGCAGACCGGCCGACCAGGCGGCGGCGACCCACAGCACGGGGGCGAGGGCGATACCGGCGAGCAGACCGACCAGGTGGCGGAGCACGGGAGACCTTCCTTCGCGGGGATCACCCGCAGATGTTGTCCCGGGCGGTCGAGGTGGCGAGGCCGTCGTCGGCGGAGGGCTCCGCCTCGGGTTCCGGCTCGGGGGCCTCCTCGGTGTCCGGGGCGTGGAACTCGGTGTAGTTGAATCCGATCACGATCTGGAGTTCGCCGTCCAGGGTGTCGTCCTCGACGGCCTCCGAACCGGGGATCATCTCGGCCACGTACGCGGCGTCGGTGCCGTCGCCCGGCCCGTACCTGACCTCTGTCGTCGGGACGTCGCTGCTGCTCCAGTTCTCCGCGGGGTCGGTCACCTCGAACCCCGCCCCCGTCAGACCGGTGTCCACCTGCGCGCCGAGGCCGGGGGTGCCGATCCCGTTGAACACCCGGACCCGGATGTCGTCGGGGGCCGGGCGGCCGCCCTCCTCGGGCGAGGGCTCCTCCTCGGGCTCCGTGATCGGCCGGTCGGCGCGGACGTCGGCGAACAGCTCCCGAGAGGCCGGCTCGTCCCACAGCAGGGCGACGTCGCCGCGCGGCGTCCAGTGGTTCATGTCGGCGATGGGGATCTGGGTGAAGGTGACGGAGCCCATGTCCAGGTTGCGCATCTGGTAGGCGAGCTCGTTGATCGTGCTGGTGTCCAGGCCGGAGTCCACCGTCACCGACGACAGGGCGCTGTCCAGGAACGCGGTCAGTTTCGCGGGGTCGGACAGGGTCTCGCTGCTGAGCGCCTGGTCGAGCATCGCGGACAGCACCTGCTGCTGGCGGTCGATCCGGTCCAGGTCGCCGCGCGCGGTGGCGCGCGTGCGGGCGAACGCCAGGGCCTCGGTCCCGTCCACCCGGTGCGTGCCCGCCGCCATGTCCAGGTGGGCCTTGGGGTCGTCGACGGGCTCGGGCAGGCACACCCGGATGCCGTCCAGGGCGTCGACCACGTCGACGAAGCCGGTGAAGTCCACCTCGACGTAGTGGTCGACCCGCACGTCCGTGACCGACTCGACGGTCCGGACGGCCAGCTGGGGTCCGCCGTAGGCGTAGGCGGCGTTGATCTTGTCCTCCCCCTCGCCGGGGATGTCCACCCACAGGTCGCGGGGGATGCCGACGACGGTCACGCGGTCGCGCTCGTGGTTGAGCCGCACCAGCATCATGCTGTCGGAGCGCTGGCCGGGGGTGGAGCCCACGCTCAGCTCGTTCCGGTCCTCCTGGTTGACCGCCTCGCGGCTGTCGGAGCCGATCACCAGGAAGGTCAGGCCGCCCGTCTGCTCCGGGCGGTCGCCGTCGGACAGGCCGGAGAACACGTCGAACCGGTTGAGGGAGCCGGACATCCACCCGGTGAGCGCCCACGAGGTACCCGAGGCGAACAGCACCAGCACGGAGAGGACGCCCATCAGCAGCAGGCCGGTGCGGCGCCGCCGCGCGGCCCGGCTGGGCACCGTCACACGTCCGGACCGGGGGGACCGGCGGCTCTCGGGCGGGAGCGGCTGGGAACGCTCTCGCCGGAAGCCGTCCCCCGGCCCCTGCGTTCCCGAGCTGTCGTCGCTCATCGGCTTCCCCGTCCCCACCCGACCAACGGTGTCCTTATCCCTAGGTTGTCACCCGATCCGCCGAAGGGCGCGGGATGTCAACGCTCGGCGTGTTGTCCTCCGCTTTGGGTGAGACGCCGCCGATGCCACCGGGGTTCCGCCGGGTACCGGAGCCATGCTGAGGCGTATCCGGTATCACTGTGTGACCGAAATCCATGGTCATGGCCCGACTTACGCGTAAAAATGATCGCTCCCGGTACGCGCACGACGAACCCCCGGTCCAGGGGAGTTCCGTACGGCCTACCCGCCGCGGATCGATCCGACCGCCTTTCCTCTCCCCATCCCGGAGCGCAACCATGTACCAGCAGCCCCAGTACGAAGCCGTGTCCCCGAAGAGCTGGGTCGTCACGCTCCTGCTCAGCCTCCTCACCGGGGGCCTCGGAGGCCACCGCTTCTACGTCGGCAAGATCGGCACCGGCATCCTCATGCTGCTGACCTGCGGCGGTCTCGGTGTCTGGGCGATCATCGACCTGATCGTGGTCATCATGGGCAACTTCAAGGACTCCGACGGCCTGCCCGTCAAGAACCAGGCCTGAGCCTCGCGGCGACCCGGCCCGGCGGCGATCCCGCCGGGCGCACGGGGCCGTCCGGGCCGTACGGGTGCAGTACCGTTGACGCGCGTGAGGGAAGCCCCCACGCAGTCCCCGACACGTCTTGACCTTGGGAAGTGCCCGTGTCCTGGCCGCCTGTCTCCGTCGTCATGCCCGTACTCAACGAAGAACGCCACCTCGCCGCCGCGGTGGAGCACGTCCTCGCCCAGGAGTACCCGGGCGAACTGGAGGTCGTGCTCGGCGTGGGCCCCTCCTCCGACCGCACCCGCGAGGTCGCCGACGGGCTCGCCGCCGCGGACCCGCGTGTCAAGGTGGTCGACAACCCCACCGGCAAGACCCCGGCCGGCCTCAACGCCGCCATCGGCGCCTCCTCGCACGACATCGTCGCCCGCATCGACGGGCACGCCATGATGCCCTCCGACTACCTCCGGGTGGCCGTCGAGACCCTGCGTGAGACCGGCGCCGACAACGTCGGCGGGATCATGGCGGCCGAGGGCACCACCCCGTGGGAGAAGGCCGTCGCGGCCGCCATGACCTCCAAGATCGGCGTCGGCAACGCGCGCTTCCACACCGGAGGCGAGGGCGGCCCGGCCGACACCGTCTACCTGGGCGTCTTCCGGCGTTCGGCCCTGGAACGGGTCGGCGGCTACGACGAGGCCTTCCTGCGCGCCCAGGACTGGGAGATGAACCACCGCATCCGCACCACGGGCGGCACCGTGTGGTTCCAGCCGCGCATGACGGTCTCCTACCGCCCGCGCCGCAACGTGCGGCTGCTCGCCAAGCAGTACTTCCACTACGGCCGCTGGCGGAGGGTGGTCGCCCGCCAGCACAAGGGCACCATCAACCTGCGCTACCTGGCGCCGCCGGTCGCCCTGGTCGGCGTGGTCGCTGGCCTGGTCGGCGGGTTCGTGTTCTGGCCGCTGTTCCTGGTTCCCGCCGCCTACCTGGCGCTGGTCACCGCCGCGTCCGTGCCGCTCGGCCGGGGTCTGCCCGCCGCCGGCCTGCCGCTGATCCCGCTCGCCCTGGCCACCATGCACATGTCGTGGGGCGCCGGCTTCCTCACCAGCCCGCCCGGACTCGGCTCGGACTCGCGCACCGCGCAGGGCGCCAGCGCCTGACGTTCCTGTGCCGGTCAGGTCACCCGGCCCCGGCGCACGGCCGGATCCGGCCAGGGGCCGCCCTCGCGGAGGGCGGCCCCCTCTGTTAGTCAGGGGACAGTGACACGGAGGGGAACCCATGGACGAGTTGCGCGGAGACCAGGCCGAGTGGCGGTTCGACGGAGAGTCGATCGCGATCACCTACGAGACGAAGGGCTGGTTCAAGAGCCCCCTCCTCAAACTCCTCGGAGGCCTGGACGTGCCGGTCGCCGCGGTGGAGGGGGTGGACTTCCGCCCCGGGGCGGCGCGCAAGGGCGGCTGGGTCATGAACCTGCGGCTGAGGGAGCGCATGGACCCCTACGCCGCGGTCGGCGCGATGCTCGACGACAGGGCCCAGCCCTTCCGGCTGACCGGGCCCGCGTCGACGGAACTGGTCGCCGAGTACCTGGTCGACCAGATGCGGTTCGCCGCGGAGCAGGCCGGGCCGCCCGACGGTGCGACCCCGACCGGGCTCGTCCCGCCGCTGCCCCTGCACGTCCGGACCTTCGAGGGCACCGCCCACCTGGACTCCGACCGCCTGTCGCTGATGTGGGGCGGGGAGGCGAGCGGTTACAAGAAGAAGCAGAAGCGCCGCGAGTACGACCTGGCCGACATCACCGGCGTGGAGTGGTCGCCCCTCGACGACTGGGGCCGGGGCTTCGTCCGGATCCGCACCTCCCCGGGCGCGGAGGAGGCCGGGGCCAAACCCAGGAACGACCTCGACGTGCTGAGGGCGGGCGAGGACGGCAACGAGATCCACCAGGTGTTCCTCCTCGCCGCCACCGTCACCGCACACGTGTGGGCCGGGGCAGCGGCCGACCGGCTCGCGCTCGGATCCGGGCAGGCCGCGGACGGCCGCCGACAGCCGTCGGACGGCCAGGCCTGGTGGAGGGGCACCGCCAGGGGCGCGCTGGACGCCGTCCGCCGCCCCGGGTCCCCCCTGAGCCTCCTCGTCGGCGGGAACGCCGGGGACGGCCCGGACGGGGCCGAGGACGCGCCGGCAGGGGCGGGGGAGCGGCGGACGGCCGCGACCGGCTCGGAGGCCGGCCCCGCCGACACCGCGTGGATCTTCGAGCAGATCGAACGCCTCGGGGAGCTGCACGCCAAGGGGATCCTCACCGACGAGGAGTTCGCCGCGAAGAAGGCGGAACTCCTCGGGCGGATCTGACCCGGCGGCGCGGCCCGCCCGGCGGATCCCGCCGGGCGCCCGCCCGCTCAGGGCCTCGCGCCGCCCCCGGCCCCCAGCGCCTTGAGGGCGGAGACCGCGCCCGGCACGTCGTCCACCACGACCGCGTCCATCCCCGCCTCCGCGAACCGGGCGGCGTCCACCGGGTCCGGGCACCAGGAGACCACCTCGAGCCCCGCCCGGTGCGCCAGGTCCACGGTGTACCGCACCGGCCGGCGCCCCGGACGGGGCGCGTCCCCGGTCAGCCCGAACGAGCGGGCGTCCACGGCCACGATCGGGCACCCCAGGCCCGCGGCGCCCGCCACCGCCTGGTCCAGGGGGTTGCGCACGAACGGCATCCACGCCGTCGGCACCCCCGGTGCCCCTTCGTGCACGGACACCAGGACACCGGGATCGAACGAGCAGACGAACACACGGCGACGTTTCGCCTCGCGGCGCAGGTACGGGAGCAGCAGGGACGCCGTCCGCCGTGACGGAGCGTCGACGGCGTCCTCCATGACCGACTTGACGTCCACGTCGAGGCCGACCCCGGCCGGGATCGCCGCCAGGCCCTCGTCCAGACCGGTCAGCCCCGCCCCGGCGCACTCCTCGGCGGTCAGGTCCACGATCGCCCGGCCGTCGTCCAAGGCGGCGTTGTGGTGGAGCACCAGGGCGTCGTCGGCGGTGCGGCGCACGTCGATCTCGACCCAGTGCGCCCCCGCCGCGACGGCCGCCGCGTACGACTCCGCCGAGTTCTCCCGGGCGCCGTCCACCACGCCGCGCCCCGCGCCGCGGTGCCCGATGACCTCGGTCGCCTCGAAGACCCGGCTCACGCGTCCACCTCCGCCAGGACGGCGCGGGCACGCGCCCGGCGCAGCAGCGTCTCGGCGACCTCCACGTCCCCCGGGTTCGTCACCTTGATGTTCGTCTCCTCGCCGGGCACGATCCGCACCTCCTCCTCGGGCAGGTAGCGCAGCACCACCCCGCAGTCGTCCGTGGCGACCAGGCCGGGGTCGGCCATCGCCAGGGCGTAGGCGCGGCGGAGCACACCCAGCCGGAACCCCTGCGGGGTCTGCATGCGGCGCAGTTCCGCGCGCGGGGGCACCTGGGCGACGGCCTCGCCGCCGGTCCGTCCGGGGGCCACCCTGACCACCGTGTCGCCGCTGGGAACCGCCACCCCGACGGCGCCCGCCTCGCCCAGAGCCGACACGCACGCGCCGATCGTCGCGGGCCGTACGAGCGGCCGGGCGGCGTCGTGCAGCAGGGCCAGGTCGGTGTCGGCGGCGCCCTCCATCGCGGACAGGGCGGCGTACGAGGTGTCGGTGCGGGTCTCCCCGCCGGGGAGCACCGCGGTGACCTTCGAGAACCCGGCCGAGGAGACGATGTCCTCCACCCGCTCCACGTA
Organism: Nocardiopsis codii; assembly: GCF_036327455.1. Classification (NCBI taxonomy): domain Bacteria; kingdom Bacillati; phylum Actinomycetota; class Actinomycetes; order Streptosporangiales; family Nocardiopsidaceae; genus Nocardiopsis; species Nocardiopsis codii. The sequence goes on from NZ_JAUZMY010000040.1 coordinate 28,076, forward strand.
CTCGCGCACCATGAGGACGACGACCTCGTCCACCTCCGGGCACGCCTCGAACGCGGCGATCGAGTGCTCGATGATGGGCCGCCCCTCCAGGGGCAGCAGCTGTTTGGGGGAGGGGGCGCCCATGCGGGCGCCGACCCCTCCGGCCAGAACCGCCGCGATCACACGCGGGCGCATGGCCCCACCTCTTCCGTCCACGGCTCGTGGCCGTTCCCTCGGCCGCACTCGCCGCGGCACTCGTCACAGGGCCTGTCCGGGCCGCCGGCGCCCGCGGGAGCGGAGGGCCGTCGGCCTCCCGATGCCCCGCGCGAACAGGACGCGCGCCCGGTTGTACCCCATAAGGGACATGATTTCCGCCCTCCGGCTGAGGCTAGCGGACGGTCCCGGAGACACGGGGGGTGACGGCGCGCGCCGCGCGATCGCGGCGGGCTGGTTGGCGCGGCCCGTCGTTCGCAGCGGTAACCTATGGACGCCTGTATGGCGTGCCCGGTCCAGACCTCCTCAGACGCGGTGGGAACCGGGCGCGGTCCGTGACATCCCCCGGTCGCCCGGACACGCTCCCCCGTTTCCGGTCACCCCCGGCTCGGGGTGGACCGCGCGTGTCGACCGGTGCGCACAGGCGAGACACGAACACGCCTGTCCGGCACCTCGTTGACCGGACGAGAAAACAACCCTTGGAGGTGGCGGTGGCGTCAAGGGCGCTGGCCGTCTGGGAGCACCGGAAGGTCGTCGGCCTCCTGGTCCGGCGCGACCTGAAGGTCAAGTACCAGCAGTCCGTACTGGGGTACGCGTGGACGATGTTGGAGCCCCTGGCTCTGACGATGGTCTACTTCTTCGTCTTCGGCGTCATCCTCAACGCTGATCGCGGCATGCCCGAGGAGGCGCAGGCCTACGGCGGCTTCGTGCTGTTCCTCGTGGCCGGGATCCTGCCGTGGACCACCTTCGGCGCGATCCTCAGCGAGGCTCCGCGGGCGATGCTCACGCACTCCAAGCTGATCACCACGATGAAGGTGCCCCGGGAGATCTTCCCGATGGCCACGGTGGGCACGAAGTTCGTCGAGTACCTCCTCACCTGGCCGGTCCTGCTGGTCTTCGTCTTCGCACTGGGCGGTCACTTCACCGCCATGGGCCTGCTTGTCTGGCTGCCGCTCGCGGTGCTGCTGACGTTCATGTTCGGCCTCGGTGTGACCCTGTTCCTGTCCTCGGTGAACGTGCTGCTGCGCGACGTGGAGCGCCTCGTGCGCATCCTCACGCGCCTGCTGTTCTACGGATCGGCGATCCTGTTCCCGGCGTCCATGGTGCTCGGCTCCGGCATCCCGGAGTGGGTGAAGACCCTGTACCAGCTCAACCCGCTGATGGGCATCTTCCAGATGCACCGCGCCGTATGGTTCCCTGAGTTCGCGGAACTAACGCCGAGCGCACTCGCGTTGACCTCTTCGGTGGTCGGTTCGGTCCTGATGCTCATCATCGGATACTGGACGTTCCGCCGCCTGGAGATGTCCGTCCTGAAGGAGTTGTGATGGCGCAGACCGACTACGGCGCCGGGCTGACCAGCGGGCCGGTCATCGAGGCCAAGGGGCTCGGTGTCCGCTTCGCCGTGAACCGCCGCCGCAAGCGCAGCCTGCGGGAGATGTTCATCCACGGCACCAAGCGCGACCCCAACGCCGAGGGTGACGAGTTCTGGCCGCTGCGCGACGTCTCGTTCGAGATCAACCGGGGCGAGTGCGTCGGCATCGTCGGCAAGAACGGCACCGGCAAGTCCACGCTGCTCAAGCTCATCGCCGGGGTTCTCATGCCCGACGAGGGCCAGGTGCAGGTCCACGGCAAGGTGGCGCCGCTCCTGGAGCTGCGGGCGGGGTTCAACGACAACCTGACCGGACGCGAGAACGTGTACCTGGTCGGGTCCCTGCACGGGATGACCGAGAAGCAGATCGACGAGCGCTTCGACGAGATCGTCGACTTCGCCGAGATCAAGTCGAAGTTCATCGACACCCCGGTGCGCCACTACTCCAGCGGTATGAAGGTGCGCCTCGGGTTCGCGCTGATCTCCCAGCTGGAGCACCCGATCATGCTGGTGGACGAGGTCCTCGCGGTCGGTGACAAGGCCTTCAAGCGCAAGTGCTACGAGGCCATCGACCGGATGCTGGCCAACCAGCGCACGATGGTGCTCGTCTCGCACAGCGAGAGGGACCTGCGCCGGTTCTGCAACCGCGGCCTGTACGTCAAGGGCGGCGGGCTCGCCCTGGACACCGACATCGACGCCGCACTGGCCGCGTACGACGAGGACACCAAGGCGGAGATCGAGGAGCGCAAGAAGCGCGACGCCGCCAAGAAGAAGCGCGCGGAGCAGGCCGAGCAGAAGATCGACGAGGAGAAGCGCGAGGACGGCGGGGGCGACGGCGGCCCGGCCGCCTGAGCCGCTCCACGCGGACCGGCCCCGGCCGCCGTCCCCCGCGACCCCGTGGTGCGCACCGCCGGTGTCTTCCGGCGGTGCGCACTTTTCCTTGTCCGTCCGCAGGCCCGCGCGGGGTTCCGCCCCCGGGCCCACCGGACACAAGGTGCGTGTCAGTGTTTGATTGACTACACACCGTAAGTAACCGTGTCTCTCACCAAGTGTGAGAGGGCACCCATGGTCTACGGCACGGTGGCGCGGTCGACCGCGCGGATGTTGGAACGCAGGCGCGTCACCCGGGCCGGGGTGACCCGGATCAGTGTCCTGGGGGCCGTCGGCGGCGCGGTCTGGTTCTCCCGGGCCGACATGGTCGGAGGCCTGGCCGGATCGGCGTTCCTGGCCTCCGTGCTGTTCTGCGACGCCGTGCGCGTGCGCATGCGGGCCGACCGCAGGGACGCCCTCACCCGGTGGCTCGCGGCGATGCTGTCGCAGTTGCGGGAGTACGTCGTCTACCTCGGACTGGCGGTCGGCGCCGTCCTCGCCGACCTCGGCGGAGCGTGGGGATGGGCGGCGGGCGCGCTCGTCGCGCTCGCGCTGCGGGACTCGCTCCTGGTGGCCCACGCGGCCCCGCTCGGCTCCTTCCCAGGGCAGAACATGAAAAGCGCCCCGCCGCCCTCTCAGGAACGCACTGGGAGCCTCCTGGGCGGCCTGGTGCCCCGCCGCCCCGTCCGTGATCCGCGCGACAGCGATCCCGCGCTGACCGGCCGGCTGCTCGGGGCCTCCGCCCCGGGGGACGGGAAGGCCCCCCGGCGCGGACCCGGTGCGAACGTGGCCTCCGCCGCGGGGGCCGGGGGCGCGGCCCCCGCCGGGGTCCGCGCCGACGGTGCCCCGCCCGGACCGCGCGAGGCCGGACCCGACAGGGACCGGCCCGCCGCCGGGTCGGGGCCGCACCGCGCGCCCGGCGCCGCCCGCACCCCCGGGGCGGCCCCGGCCCTGCCCGCCCTGGCCCGGCGCCTCATGGTCTTCTCCCAGCCGACGCGGTTCCTGGTGATCGCGGTGACCGCCACGCTCTGGGACGCCCGGGTCGCCTTCGTCACCCTCATCGTCGGCTGCACGATCGCGGTCACCGGAGAACTCGTCGACCCCACCGCGCGCGAGGTGCGCCGGTGAGCGCGAACGGGTACGGCGGGACCCGGCCGCACCCGAGGGAACAGAGAGTCGCCACCACCCCGGACCTGCGATTCCTTCGTGATGACGGTCACACGGCGGTCCTGTTCGGCCGGATCGTGCAGGGCGCCGTGCCTCCCCTGCTGCCCGCGCTCACCGGGGCGCTGGTCGTCGGGACGCTCCTCGCGGCAGAGCGAGGACAGTTGGCAGGCATTACCCTGTTCGCACCGGTCGCTGCCCTGCTACTGTCCGGACTGGCCTCGGGCCACCCCCACGACGGACGTTTCGACTGGCTCGTACCACCCGTCCTCCGTGCCACCGAGTACACCTTCCTGGCGGTGCTGGGACTGGCGTCCGGCGTACCAGGTCCCCTGGTGTTCGTACTCTTGGTGGCAGTCGTCTGCCACCACCGCGACGACGCGGCACGCCCCGCGGTCGGCATGGCCAGACCGGAGTGGGTGCGCGGCGCGGCTCTCGGGTGGGACGGCCGCATGCTCGTCGTCGCCGTCGGGGGCGCGCTCCACGCGCTCACCCCCGCCTACGGCATACTCGCCGGATACCTGGCGGTGCTGCTCGTACGGGAGGCCGTGCGCACCTGGAGTGCGACACCGGTGACCGACGTGCGCGCCAGGACCACCGCTACCCCCGGCGGTGGTGACACGGACCCTGGAGATCCCCGGATCTCCCGACCTGGCCACGGAGACGGGGGCCAACCGGCCGCCGGAACGAACGGGGAGGCGTGACAGCCTCCTCGACACAAGGAGGAACACGCCCTCATGCTCGGAATGGTTCTCGCCGCAGGCGCGGGGCGCCGGCTGCGTCCTTACACCGACACCCTGCCCAAGGCCCTGGTGCCAGTCGACGGCGACACGACCATCATGGACATCTCGCTGCGCAACCTGGCCGCCGCCGGGCTCACCGACGTCGTCGTCGTGGTCGGCTACCGCGCGGAGGCCGTCGAGGCGCGCAAGGAGGCCCTGGAGGAGCGCCACGGCGTCAAGCTCACCCTCAGCTACAACGACAAGGCCGAGGAGTGGAACAACGCGTACTCCCTGTGGACCGCGCGTGAGTTCTTCTCCGAGGGCGTCCTCCTGGTCAACGGCGACACCGTCCACCCGGTGAGCGTCGAGGAAACGCTACTCGCCGCCCGGGGACCGGAGCTCCTCCTCGCGGTGGACAACGTGAAAAGCCTCGCCGACGAGGAGATGAAGGTGACCCTCGACGAGGGCGGCCACCTCAGGAACATCACCAAGCTCATGGACCCGGCCACCGCGGCGGGCGAGTACATCGGCGCCACCCTCATCGAGAGCACCCTGGCCTCCCGCCTCGCCGACGCCCTCAAGGCCACCTGGGAGCGCGACCCGCAGCTGTACTACGAGGACGGCTACCAGGAGCTCGTCAACCGCGGCGAGAAGATCGCCGTGGCGCCCATCGGCAAGGTGGACTGGGTCGAGGTCGACAACCACGACGACCTCGCCAAGGCCAGGGAGATCGCGTGCCACTACTAGCCCGCATGCTTCCCTCCCCGCTGGCGATCGACGTGCGGCGGGGGGCGGTCTCCTCCCTCGGAACACTGCTCGCCGACCGGCGGATCGCCACCGAGGGCCGCATCGCCGTGGCGGTCGGCCCGGGGCAGGGCGCGCAGATCGCCGCTGACCTGGACCTGCCCAACTGCGAGGTCTTCCACGTCGAGCAGGGCACCGTCGACGCCGCCAACGAGCTGGGCAGGAAGCTCCGCTCCGGCGCGTACGAGGCGGTCGCCGGCATCGGCGGCGGCAAGACCATCGACGTCACCAAGTTCGCCGCGACGATGGCGGGCATCCCCATGGTGGCCGTGGCCACGAACCTGGCCCACGACGGCATCGCCTCCCCGGTCAGCTCCCTGGAGCACGAGGGCGGCAAGCCGTCCATCGGCGTCACCATGCCCATCGCCGTCGTCATCGACGTCGACTACGTCCACGCCGCGCCCTCGCACCTGGTGCGCTCGGGCATCGGCGACGTGGTCAGCAACATCTCGGCCATCGAGGACTGGGAGCTGGCCGGCCGCGTCAACGGCGAGCCCGTGGACGGCATGGCCGTCACCTTCGCCCGCGTCGCGGCGGAGGCGGTCCTGCACCGCCCCGACTCCGTGGAGTCCGACGCGTTCGTCACCGTCCTCGCCGAGGGCCTGGTGCTCTCCGGGATGGCCATGTCGGTGGCAGGGTCCAGCCGTCCGGCCAGCGGCGCGTGCCACGAGATCCTGCACGCGGTCACCCAGTTCCACCCGGGCGTCAGCAACCACGGCGAGCTGGCCGGGCTGGGCGCGCTGTACGCGTCCTTCCTGCGGGTGCGGCACCTGGGCTGGTCCGAGTCGCGGATGAACGAGATCCGCGACTGCCTGGTCCGCCACGAGCTGCCCGTCGTGCCCTCCGACGTCGGTCTCGACGAGGCGGCGTTCGCACGGGCGGTGGCGCACGCGCCGGCCACCCGTCCGGGACGGTTCACCATCCTGGAACACCTGAACCTCTCCGAGGACGAGATCGGACGGAGCGTCAAGGACTATGTCGAAGCCGTCGGTCGCTGAGGTCCGCGCAGGGGGCCAGCCCGCCGGTATCAAGGAGCGGACCAACGAGGAGCACTGGGCGGGCCGCCTCTACATGCGGGACGTCTCCCCGTACCTGACGACGTTCTTCGTCCGGCTCCGCGTCCCGCCCAACCCCATCACCTACCTCATGATGGTGTTCGGGGTGCTGGCCGGCGTCGTCGTCGCGTTCGGCGGCCTGTGGTCGGCGATCGTCGCGGCCGTGTTCATCCAGGTCTACCTGCTGTTGGACTGCTCCGACGGCGAGGTGGCCCGGTACACGGGGCGTACCAGCGTCGCGGGGATCTACCTGGACCGGATCGGGCACTACGTGTCCGAGATCGCGCTCCTCATCGGCCTGGGCATCCGTGCCCAGGGCGAGTGGGAGGCGGGCGGCTGGGTGGTCCTGGGCATGGCCGCGGCGATCGGCGTCGCGCTGATCAAGGCCGAGACCGACAACGTGGTGGTCGCCCGCGCCAAGGCGGGGCTGCCCGAGAAGGTCTCGGACGAGGCGATGCGCCCGAAGTCCTCCGGGCTGAGCCTGGCGCGCCGCCTGGCCTCCGCCCTCAAGGTCCACCGCCTCATCCAGGCGGTGGAGCTGTCCCTGATCATCGTGGTGGTCGCCGTGGTGGACGCCTTCCTCGGCGACCTGGCGGCGACCCGCTTCCTGGTGGTCGCGTGCGCGGCCGTCGCCGTGCTGATGAGCTTCGCCCACTTCGTGAGCGTTCTCGCCTCCCGGCGCCTGGAGTGACCCGCTCCCCGGCGCGGTCGACGCGCCGGGGACACCACCTCTGCCCACGGGGCCGGGGGCGCTACCCCGTCCACGGCCCCGTACACCTCTCTTTTATTCTTTCGTTAGTCTGTTTCTGCGAATGTTGGCGAATGTCAACCTGCCAGCAGCCTGTCGTCCACTGAACGGTCGCAACCATGGCCACACCCGTGATTCCACCCGCGTCGGACACCGCGACGTCCGCGGCCGAGGTCTCCCGAGCGCCCAGAGCCGAACGGAGCCGCTCCCAGGTGTCCGGTAGCAGCAAGCCCACACTGTCCTGCGTCCTGCTGACGATGGGCACCCGCCCCGCCGAGCTGCGCCGCGCGATCACCAGCGTGTTCGAGCAGGAGGACGCGGACGTCGAGGTCGTGGTCGTCAGCAACGGCGCGGAGCTGCCCGAGCTGCCCGAGGGCGTGACCACCGTGCTCCTCCCGGAGAACGTCGGCATCCCCGAGGGGCGCAACCACGGGGTCAGGGCCACCGAGGGCGACGTCATCCTCTTCCTGGACGACGACGGCTGGTACCGCTCCACCGACCTGGCCCGCCACGTGCGCGAGCGCTTCGCCGCGGACACGTCGCTGGGCGCCCTGTCCTTCCGCATCGCGGACCCCGACGGCGGCCCCGACCAGCGGCGCCACGTGCCGCGCCTGAGGGTGGGCGACTCCCGCGAGTCGAGCGTGGTCACCACGTTCCTCGGCGGGGCCTGCGCCATCCGCCGCACCGCCTTCGAGGCAGGGGGCGGGCTGCCCGGCGACTTCTTCTACGCCCACGAGGAGACCGACCTCGCCTGGCGCATCATGGACTCCGGCTACACGATCGAGTACGACGCCGACGCGGTCATGTACCACCCGGCCGTGGCGCCGACCCGGCACGAGAACTTCTACCGGCTCAACGCCCGCAACCGGGTGTGGCTGGCCCGCCGCAACCTGCCGTGGCCCCTCGCCTTCGCCTACCTCGGCACCTGGGTGGGGCTGACGGTGCTGCGCGAGCGCGACCGCGCCGCGCTGCGCTCGTGGTTCGCCGGGTTCCGCGAGGGCTGGCGCGAGGACGCCGGTCCGCGCACCCCGATCCGCTGGTCCACCGCCTGGCGGATGACCCGCGCCGGACGCCCGCCGATCATCTGACCCCGGGTCGGCCCCCGGCGCCGGGGGCCGACCGTGCCGCTCCCCGGACGCGGATGTCCTCCGCGTCCCGCTGTTCACCGCCGCGCCCCCCGCGGAAGCGGCGCCGGCCGGCGCCGCCCCCGCACCCGGGCGGCCGACCGGGGCCGCCCCCGGGAGCACCCGCCCCGCCGGGCGCGGCCCGGGCGTGTGCCCTCAGGCCGTGCGGGAGGGCGGCAGTTCGGCGCTGTCCGCCCGTGTGTGCTCCGCCGCATCGCGGAAGGCCGTCAGCCCCTCCAGGAGCATCGCCCTCGAGCGCGGGGACATCTGGTCGATGACTCGGTGGAGCTCGAACTCCCTGCGACTGCGGAGTTCCCGGAGGAACAGCCGGCCGCTCTCGCTCAGCCAGAGCCTCAGCTCCCGGCGGCTGTTCGGGCTCGCCGTCCTGTTGATGAAGCCGACCGCCTGCAAACGGTCGCATAGCCTGCTGGTGGACGGCGGCGTCGATCCCAGGCGCTCGGTCACGTTGCGCAGGCTCACACCGTCCTCCTCCTCCAGGACGAAGAGGACCTTGAGCTGTGAGGGGGAGACCGGGGCCGAGGCGACCGCGCGTCCGCGCCCCCAGAGCACTTCCATCAGTTCGGTGACGGTGGAGGCGGCCAGGGCCGTCTCCACCGTGTTCTGCCGCGAATCAGTACTCACTGCCCACTCTCACAAATCGCGTCTGTGAGTCATTCCTGGCCGTTGTCGGCAATCAGGTATTCCTATGACGATAACGGAACCCGCCTCCGATGTCCGACGACCGTACCCGTGACGGTTCGCGGGCATCCCGCGTCCCCCACAGAGAACACAGGTCGACCACAGTGAACAGATCCGAGGCCGTCGCGCGGTCCCTGCGCGAAGCCGATCCGCACCGGCTCCTGGCCGTCCTTCGCGCCTCGCTCGCCGAGCACTACGGAGCGGTCTCCGCCGAGCTCCTCCTTGCAGACTACGGGCTCACCGTGCTCTGCCACGTGACCGACTCCGACAGGGAGGGGGTCGGTCAGTTCTCCGTGTTCAACAGTGTCGTGGGCCGGGTGTTCGGGTCCCAGGAACCCTACGTCGAGAGGCGGGCGGCACCCGGCCTCGTGGCCGTCCACGTTCCGGTGTCCGTGCGCGGGGACCGCCTCGGCGTGCTGACCGTCGAGACGGAGGACGCCGAGCGGGCCGAGGACGACCTCCGCGAGCTCAGGTGGATCGCGGACATCCTCGGCCACGCCCTCCTCGTGGCCGAGCGGGACACCGACCTCTACCGCGTCCTGCGACGCAGCGACCGCCTGACCCTGGCGGCGGAGATGCAGTGGGACCTGCTCCCGGGGCGGGCCTACGAGTGCGCCGAGTACAGCATCGGGGCCCAGCTCGAACCCGCCTACGCCGTCCACGGCGACAACTTCGACTGGGCGGCGGGCACCGACCGCCTCATCCTCGCCGTCACCAACGGGATGGGGGAGGGGGTCGAGGCGTCGCTCCTCACCAGTCTGGCGGTCAACGCCCTGCGCAACGCCCGCAGGGGAGGGGTGCCCCTGGCCGACCAGATCGCCCTCGCGGACAAGGCGGTCTACGCCATGCACGGCGGAGAGCGCTACCTGGACGTCCTGCTGCTCGGCTTCGACCTGGCGACGGGGCGGGTGGAGGTGGTCGACGCGGGCTCCCCCCGCCTCTACGTCCTGCGCGGGGGCCGCGTCTTCCAGACGCCCTTCGAGGCCCAGCTCCCCCTCGGGATGGCCGAGGACAGCGTGTACGACACGCAGCACTTCGACGTCGAGCCCGGGGACCGGCTGGTCTTCGTCAGCGACGGGGTGTTCGACTCCGGCATGCGACTCGGGGAGGCGTTCGGGGAGAAGGCCCTGGCCCGGGCGATCCTGGCCACCAGGCTGCTGCCGGCTGCCTCGGTGCCCCAGGAGGTGCTGCGCCACCTGTTCGCGCACCAGGAGGGTAACGAGGCCATCGACGACGCCCTCGTCGTCTGCCTCGACTGGCGCGGCAGGGCGTGACGGGGTGGCCGCTCCGCCGCGGCCCCCGGTTCCGAGGCCGTGACCGGGACCGGGAAAGTACTCTTTCTCTGGTAGACAATTGTCGTGCGGCAAATGATCATCACGCGCCACCAGCCGGGTGGCGCGCGCACGGCGCCAGGGAGAAGACATGAGCGACGGCCCGCCCGATCACCCGACCAGGCCCGGGAGCCGGGTCGTCATCGGCCTCCTGCGGCGCCGGCGGGAGCAGATCGCGCAACGGTGGGCGGACCTCCCCCTGTTCCTGGCCGTCTTCACGGTGACCCGTGACGAGGCCGTGGAGGCATGCCACGCGGTCGTCGACTCCCTGGTCGAGGTCGGGGAGAGCGGGCGCGTCGACGACCTGGAGGCCCCCGGCTTCCACCCCATCCGCGAACAGCTCGTCTCCATGACCGCCTCGCGCGGCAGGTCCGGCCTCTCCATCGGCCAAGTCGACCGGGAGGTCGGCGCGCTGCGCGACGCCGTCCTCGAACTCCTGGGAGCCGAGTCCGCCGACCTCGACGCGGAGGACGTCGCCGAGGCCCGCGTGTACATGGTCACGCTCCTGGCCACCCTCCGGGTCGTCGTCATCGAGACCATGCTCCAGGAGAACCAGGAGATCGTCGCCCGGCAGCGCCAGCAGCTGCTGGAGATGGCGACGCCGGTCATCAAGCTCTGGGACCGGCTCGTCGCGGTGCCGCTCATCGGCATGCTCGACAGCGCGCGCAGCCAGGTGGTGATGGAGAACCTCCTGGAGGCCATCGTCGAGCACAACGCCACCGTGGCGATCCTGGACATCACGGGCGTGCCGACGGTGGACTCGCTCGTCGCCCAGCACCTGATGAAGACCGTGGCCTCCGCCCGCCTCATGGGCGCCGAGTGCGTGATCTCCGGTATCCGCCCGGCCATCGCCCAGACCATCGTCCAGCTCGGGCTCGACCTCGGGCCCGTCACCACCAGGGCCACCATCGCGGACGCCCTCCAGTGGGCTCTCGAACGGGACCGGCGCGGTGAACTGCCGGCTCCCGCGGCCCGGTCGAGCGCGCATCGGACCGGTACGTGACAGGGACATCCCCCATTCCCGTGATCGACCTGGGCGGACTGCTGCTCATCAGCGTCAGGGGCGAACTGGAGGACGACGAGGCCGTCGTCCTCCAGACCGACGTCACCGACGCCGTCGCACGCACGGGCTCACGGGGCCTCATCATCGACATCAGCGCGCTCGACGTCGTCGACTCGTTCCTCGCCCGCGTGCTCGCCGAGGTGGCCCTGGCCTCACGCCTCCTCGCCGCGCGGACGGTCCTGGTCGGCATGCGTCCGGCGGTGGCGATCACCCTGGTCGAACTCGGTCTGGCCTTGGAGGGCATGACGACCGCGCGGACGGTCGTCGACGCGGCAGCCGGCTTCGGGGTCACCCTCACGGCGGCCGACGCGGCGGAACAGGGCAGCCCATGACCCGGGCCACCGAGGAGCCGCTGCGCCTGCCCATCCGCAGGGACACCGACCTGACCGTCGTGCGCCAGCATGTGCGCTCCGCGGCCCAACGGCTCGGTTTCGGCCTGGTACAGCAGACGAAGGTCGTGACCGCGGCCAGCGAGCTCGCCCGCAACACCCTCCTGCACGGAGGCGGCGGGGAGGCCGAGATCCGTGTCCTGCACGGCGAGTCCGGCCCGGGGCTGTCGGTCAGCTTCGTGGACTCCGGGCCCGGGATCCCCGACGTGGGCATGGCACTGACGGACGGCTACTCCACGGCGGGCGGACTGGGCATGGGGCTGAGCGGTTCCAAGCGGCTCGTCCAGGACTTCGCCATCGACAGCAGCGCCGAGCAGGGGACCAGGGTCACGATCACCGCCTGGAGCGACCCGTTCGCCGCGCGCCGGGGAGTGCGGTGACCAGGGTCTGGGAGCTGACGGTCGGCGACGCCACGCGCGTGCCCGAGGCGGCGCGCGCGGCCACCGCCGCCGCGCGCAGTGTCGGACTGGACGGCTCCCGCACGGCGGCGGCGGCCCTCACCGCCTCCGAACTGGCCACCAACATGCACCGGTACGCCGGAGGCGGCCGGTTCGTGGTCGAGGTGGCGCAGGAAGCGTGGGGAGGCGCCCGTGCGGTGCAGATGCTGGCGGTGGACCACGGTCCGGGCATCGCCGACCTGCCCCGCGCGAGGGAGGACGGGTTCTCGTCGTGGAACTCGCTGGGCGCCGGCCTGGGGGCCTGCGCCCGGGCGGCGGACTTCTTCGAGGTCCACAGCCGTCCCGGCGCGGGGACCGTGGCGGTGGCCCGGTTCGCCCCGCCCGGTGATCGGGCGCTGTTCGACGGCCGGGCCGTCACCGGCGGCATCCACATCCCCCTGGGCGGCTATGCGAACTCCGGGGACGCCCTCGCCTTCCGGAGCGGGTCCGGCCGCCGCACGGTCATGCTCGCGGACGGCCTCGGCCACGGCGACGCGGCGGCGGAGGCCTCCACCCTGGCGGCCCGCTTCGTCCGCGCGAACGGGGGAGAGGCTCCCGCGGCGCTGCTGCGCGGACTCCACGGGGCGCTGCGGCACACCCGGGGCGCCGCCGTGGCCCTCGCGGACATCGACGAGTCGAGGCACCGGATCACGTTCTGCGGTGTGGGGAACGTCGAGGCCCGTCTGTACCGCGGCGGCCGGTGGGAGGCCCTGCTGTCCAGGCCGGGCATCGTCGGGGCCTTCGCGATGCGCACGCCGGCCCCGGTCGGGCGCGACTGGGGGCCGGGGGACATGCTCGTCCTGTACAGCGACGGCCTGCCGAGCCGCTGGAGCCCGGAGGGCGTCGAGCGCCTCCGGGGCCACGACGCCGCGGTCGTCGCCGGGACGGTGTTCCGGGACGCGAGCAGCGCGGCCCGCCCGCTGAGGGACGACACCACTGTCGCGGTCGTCACGCACAGCCCGCCCGCCGACGGAGAAGGACCATGACAGAACCGCTGCTCCGATTCCGCGTCGGCACCGTGGTGGACGTCGCGCTGGCGCGGGCCGCCCTGGCACGCGTGCTCGAACCCGCCGAGGCGTCGGACGAGGACGTCCTCCAGTTCCTCGAGGGCGCCGCGGCCCATGCCCTGAGCGAGGTCGAGGGGCACGGTACGGCCGAGGTGGTGGTGGAGCGCGCCGAGGACGGGACCGCGCTGAGGGCCACCGTCGCCGACGGCTCCGGCGCCACCCTGTGGTCCGCCTCGATCGGGCTCTCCGGGTCGTCGCCCCCGGTGGGGGCGGTGCCTCCCGGCCGCGAGGTCGAGGTCCTGTCCGCGGAGTTCCTCCGTACCTCCGGCCGTGCCGGGGCCGTCGCCGCGCTGGCGGCGGAGCGCTCACGGGAACTGGAGTGGCACCAGCGCGAACTGGAGGACACCAACCAGGGCGTCCTCGCCCTCCACGCCGAACTCGCCGAGGCGAGCGACGAGCAGCAGCGCCTGCTCGTGGCCGAACGCGAGGCCCGGGACGAGGCGGAGGCGGCCCGCAACAGGTTGACGTTCCTCTCCGCGGCCGGCGCCCGGCTCATGACGTCGCTGACGCGGACGGAGATCCTCGCCACGCTCCACGGCCTCCTCATCCCCCGGCACGCCGACGGCGTCCGCATGTGGCTCTCCGGTGAGGACGGGAACCTCGGCGGGCCCGACGCCCACGGCGTCCCGGTGTCCCCGACCGCGCTCCTGGCCTCGGCCCGCCGACGGCCGGTGGACGATTCGGCCGGGAGGGGGGAGCTCGCACTCCCGCTCCTGGCGGGGTCGGAGCTGCTCGGCGTCCTGGAGCTCTCGCGGGAGGGGCCGGTGTACCCCGACGACGAGGTCGTGCTCGTCGAGCTCTCCCGGAGGGTGGCGGCCTCCCTGGACAACGCGCGCCGCTTCGAGCGGGAGCGCGACACCGCCACCGCACTCCAGCGGGCCATGCTCACCGAACTCCCCGCCACACCGGCGATGGACCTGACCGCCCGCTACCTTCCCGCCACGAGGGGCATGAACGTGGGCGGCGACTGGTACGACGTCTTCCCGACGCCGGACGGCGAGTTCATCGGGGTGGTGGGGGACGTGACCGGCCACGGTATCCACGCCGCGGTCATGATGGGGCAGTTGCGGACGGCCCTGCGCGCCTACGCGCTGGAGGAGCGCAGCCCGGCCGTTCTGCTGGGGCGCCTCCACCGGTTCCTGGACCACCTGGAACCGGACCTCTTCGCCACCGCCGTCATCGTCCGCTTCCGCCCTGGGGACTCCGCGGTGGTGATGGCCGGGGCGGGACACCCGTCCCCGCTGCGGCGCGACGGCGCCGGCGCGGTGCGCACCGTCGATCTCGGCTCCGGAGGGATGCTCGGCCTCCCCGTCGACCTCACCTTCACCGACCACGCCGTCGAGCTGCCCCCGGGGACGGCGCTGCTGTTGTACACGGACGGCCTGGTGGAGCGGCGGGGAGAGCTGATCGACGACGGCATCGGCCGGCTCGCGGAGAGCTTCGGCGGTTCGCCCCACTGGCCGAGCGCTCCGGAGGTGGGGGCCGACGAGCTGTTGGACACCATGCTGGACCACGAGGACTGCGACGACGACGTGTGCCTCCTCGTCTTCCTCGCACCGGACGCGGACGGGGGCCCGGACGCCGGGCCGCCGGGCTAGGCCGCGGCCCTCTTCCGGCCCGCGTCCACCGGGCTTCCGCACCGCGGTTCCGGGGGCCGGCGGAGCACGACGGCGAGGGGCCGGACACCCGACGGTGTCCGGCCCCTCGCCACACGGATCAGATCTCGGTGACGGCGTCTTCGAAGTCCAGGCGGGGGAGGCGGTCGAACCAGGCGTCCGGTCCGGGGCGGCCGACGTTCATGACGACCAGCGGGCGGAGCGCGGAGTCCTCGCCGAAGAACTCCCGGCGCACTCCCTCGGCGTCGAAGCCGGTCATGGGCCCGGCGGCCAGACCCGCGGCGCGGACCCCGATGATCAGGTACGCGACCTGGAGGAGCGCGTTCTGGGCGGCCATGGTCTCGCGGGCCTCGACGGGCATCCCGGCGAAGTTGTCACGGGCGCCCGGGTTCACGGGGAACGTCTTCGGGAAGTGCTCGTGGAAGTCGGTGTCCGCGGACAGGATCAGCGCGAGCGGGGCCGAGGAGGTTTTCGGGGCGTTGTTGCCCGCCATGTGCTGGACGAGGCGCTCACGGGCCTCCGGCGAGCGCACGACGGTGACCCGGAGGGGCTGGTTGTTCATGGCGGTCGGCCCGTACTTGACGAGGTCGTGGATCGCGCGCACCTGGTCCTCGCTCACCGGCTCGTCGGTGAAGGAGTTGGCGGTGCGGGCGTCGCGGAACAGAAGGTCCTGCGCGGCCTTGTCGAGAACCAGCGTCTCACTCATACGTCATACCTCGGTCGTGCTCGTGATCAGGGAAAATGCCGAAACTCGCTCCGGCACGAGCACAAACATGGTTGACGGGGAAGATATTTCTTAGGACTGGTAAGTGTGGCTTCCCTCATGGACCTCTGTGTGCTGCGCCCCTCTCGGGAGGGGGACGACGGGGATCGGGCCGGTCGCCTCGTCCACCCACGCCTCCAGCTGCTTCACGAACACCCTGGCCTGCACCGGCCAGTGGTAGGACGACTGCGCGATCTCGTGCCCCGTGCGGGCCAGGCGCTCGCGCAGCTCCTGGTCGCGCCGCAGCCGGAGCACCGCCTCCGCGGCGGCCGGCACGTCCCCGAACGGGACGACCAGGCCGGCGGGGCCCTCCGGGCGACCCGTGACCAGGCCCTCCGCCATCGGGTTCGCCGTCGTCACGACGGGCAGCCCGTGGGCCATGTACTCCACGACCTTGGTCGGCATCGAGTGCCGGTAGTTCGGGGTGTCGTGCAGCAGGCTGATCCCGGCCATGGCGCCCGCGCACATGCGCAGCGCCCGGTCGTTGGGCACGAACCCGTACCAGTCCAGGACGTCCTCCTGCTGGGCCTCGCGCAGCATCGGCCGCACGCCCACGTCGGCGCCGCCGATGACCTCCAGCCGCACCCCGTGCGGGCGGAGCATCCGGCCGAGTTCGACCAGCTCGCGGGCGCCCCGCGCGATCGAGACGTGGCCGAGGTAGACGACCCGGTCGTCGCCGGGCGCACGCAGCGGGACCTCCGGGACCTCGGTGGTGTTGGGCACCACCGGGTGGCCGCACCGGAACCGGGAGCGGTACCCCTCCTCGGCCAGCAGCAGCCGCATGCGCCGCTCCGCCCGACGCTCGAAGGACCGCACCACGGCCCCCAGGGGTCTGCGCAGCGGCTTGGGCACCCACGGCTTCGTGAGCAGGGCGGCTGCCGTGTCCTCGTGCACGTCCCACACCGTCACCGGCCGGTTCGCGGGCAGCGCCAGCAGGAGTTCGGGGTCGTGGAAGAGCAGCAGGTCGGCCGCGGGCGCGTGCTCGGCGAGCACCGCCCGGGCCGCGCGCAGCGAGGACAGGCGTTCGCGCCCCGAGGCGCGCGGCACGTCCACCGAGCGCACCTCGGGCCACGGGGTCACGCCACACTCCCGGAACGGGGCCACATAGGTCACTGTGTGTCCCGCGTCCAACAGGGCGCGGATCTGCCGGTGCAGAATCCGAGCGTCCTCCGGGTGGTGCACAACCGTGGCCACAAGTGCGTGCATCGATTTCACCTACCTGTGTCACCGGATGGGACCATCTACGAAGATGATCCGCTTTGGGATGGCGGTACGAGCTGTTCGACACGGTATTCACCTGCGGAAACGTGCCGAGAAAAGCCCGGTGGCCAGGCGGGGTGTATCAGGTGAATCTTGCACCAGGGCCGTGTGAACACGAGAAGGCACGCCGGTGGACACCGTGGGTGTCCGCGTCGGCGTGCCGGTCAGGGGCCCGGGCGGGCCGGAACGGTTCGGGCGTCCCGGCCGCGTCCGGGTCGGCTCACAGGACCTGGATCCCCTCGCGCCTCGGGTGGCGCCGCACCTGGGCGGGCACGGCGGCGGCCTCGGCCTCGGGGTCCGGGCGGCGCAGCACGCCCCGGGTGTCCAGGAGCAGCCGCGCGTACTCCTCCAGCCGCTTGGGCCGGTACTCGCTGTGGTCGGTGAGCAGGATCGTCAGGTCGGCCTCGGCCAGGGCCTGGTCCAGATCGGTGGACCGGGGCACGTCCACCCCGTCGACCTGCCACGACTCCACGTGCGGGTCGTGGTAGGTGAGGGTGGCGCCCTTGGCGGCCAGCTTGCGCGCCACCGGACGGGCCGGCGACTCGCGCTGGTCGGCGATGTCGGCCTTGTAGGTGACGCCCAGCAGCAGCACCTTGGACCGTGACAGCGCCAGCCCCGACTCGTTGAGGAGTTCCTGGGCCCGCTGGATGACGTAGGACGGCATCCGGCTGTTGATCTCCTGGGCCAGCTCGACGAAGCGGAACGGGTAGCCGAGGGTCTTGACCTTGTACGACAGGTAGTTCGGGTCGATCGGGATGCAGTGCCCGCCGACGCCCGGACCCGGGTAGAACGCCTGGAAGCCGAACGGCTTCGTGGCCGCCGCCGCGATCGAGTCCCACAGGTCGACGCCCAGCTCCTGGCAGAAGATGGCCATCTCGTTCACCAGGGCGATGTTGACGTGCCGGTAGGTGTTCTCCAGCAGCTTGGCCATCTCGGCCTCGCGGGTCCCGCGGGTGCGCACCACCGTGCCCACGAAGTTGCCGTAGAAGACTGCGGCGGCCTCCCCGCACTCCTCCGTGAGCCCGCCGACGACCTTGGGCGTGTTGGCCACACCGAAGGTCGGGTTGCCCGGGTCGATCCGCTCGGGCGAGAACGCCAGGTGGAAGTCGGCCCCCGCGACCAGGCCGGACTCCTCCAGCAGCGGCCGCACCACCTCGTCGGTGGTGCCGGGGTAGGTGGTGGACTCCAGGATGACCAGGGTCCCGGGCTGCAGGTGCGCCGCGATCGACCTGGCCGCGGAGGTCACCGCGCCCAGGTCGGGGCCGCCCTCGGGCGACAGCGGAGTGGGAACGCAGATGACGATGGTGCGCGCCGCCGCCAGGCAGGCGGGGTCCGTGGTCGCTGTGAACCCGTTCTCCAGCATGCGGCGCACGTCTTCGGACGAGAGGTCGTCGACGTGCGAGACCGCCTCGTTGAGACCGTCGACGACGCGACCGCTCACGTCGAGGCCGGTGACCTTCAGGCCCGAGGACACGGCCTCGGCCGCCAGGGGCAGGCCGACGTAACCGAGACCGAGGACGACGAGATCGCTGACCGCCGCGGCGGACTGCTCAGGGACAAGGGCTGGGTTGGAGGCTGCGGCATCCACTTCGTGGTCACACTCGCATTCATTTCGTGAACGGGCGCAAGTTGTCGAGGACTGCCATTACTCAGTTCGCGGGACGTCTGAGTGTAGGTAAGCGTTGCCTCTGATTACGGGTTCTGGCCTGGTTCGGACAGTTCCTGAATAAGAACCCGATACGCCTGGCTGTAGCGGTATGCGGCCTCGGCCCACGTGCGGTCGGCACCGACGAGGCTGCGACCTGCGAGGCCGTAGGCGGCTCGCTTTTCATGACTGTAGGCGAGATTTGTCAGGACATCAGCTAGACGTGCCGATTCGCCCGCGGGAATTAACTCTCCGGTCACTCCCGGTTCCACAATCTCTCGCAGCGCGGGAAGATCACTCGCCACAACGGGAAGCCCGCCGGCCATGGCCTCCACGGGTTTCAGAGGCGTCACCACACGGCACACCCGGTCGTCCCTCCGCGGTACCGCGAACACGTCCAGTGCGGCGTGGTGCGACCGCACCTCCGACGCGGCCACCCGGCCGGGGAAGTGGGCGACGCCCTCCAGCCCCAGTGACGCCGCGTGCGCGCGCAGGGAGGGCAGTTCGGGCCCGTCCCCGACGATCAGCGCGTGGGCCCGCTCCCCGCGTTCCCGCATCAGCGCCACGGCGTCCAACAGCACGTCCAGGCCCTCGTAGCCGAAGCAGCTCGTGGTGGTCCCCACCACGAACTCCTCCGCCCCGATCCCCAGGCCGCCCCGCACCCCGGCGCCCGACGGCAGCGGCTCCAGGAACGACGCGTCCACGGCGTTGGGCACCACCAGCAGGCGTTCCCGCGCGACCCCGCGCGCCTCGATGTCGGCACGCATCGCCTCGCCCAGGGTCACCACCAGGTCGGCGGCCAGCATGCACTCCGTCTCGGAGGCGCGCTCGGCCCGGTAGAAGGCGTCGTCCACGCTCCGGGAGGGGTCGCGGGACAGCCACGACTCCTCCAGGAACCCCCGCACCTCGTACACCACCGGCAGGTCGAACCTGCGGCCCAGCTCCAGCGCCAGCCGGGCGTTGTGGTGGTTGCTCGCCGCGTGCAGCACGTCCGGACGCACGGCTTCCACCAGCTCCGACGCCATCCGAACGCCCACCGCCAGCTCCTCCGACGGGTCGGAGGGGGCCGTCCACGGGATCAGCCGGTGGTAGGCGACGCCGTCCACCCGCACCAGCGTGCGCGGGTCGCGGACGCCCTTGGTGAGCGGGTACCCGGCCCGGGTGACCACGTGCACGTCCATCCCGGCCTCGCGCTGGGCGACCGCGATCCGGTGGGTGCGCTGGGTGTAGCCCGCGTTGGTGTGCGGCAGCGCGTTCGTCACCAGGTGGAGCACCCTCGGACCGGTCCCGGGCGCCGGAGGGGCGCCCGAGGCGCGCCGACGTTCACCTGCCAGGACCCCGGGTTCACCTGTTCGCGCCTCCGGTCGCCCAGCGTTCACCGTGTCGTCGGGTCGCGTTCGGGCACCTCGGGTTAACGTGATCCCGTGATGGTCAGCCGACGGGGACGGAGACACGGGAACAGCGCGTCCCGTCGCCAACGCCGTCCGGTGCTCAGCGGCCTCCCGGGCCGCACCCCGGGGGAGGCGTTCGACCAGTTCACGGGCGGTATCAGCATCACCCGCAGCCAGGCAGGCGGCCACCAGGCGGCCCACCCGGCGGGGCGACGCGCCGTCCGCGGCCTCGAACACCGCCTCACGGGCGTCCTCGCGCCGTCCCTGGTCCCACAGGGCGTAGGCGCGGGCCCGGCCCCCCAGGCGGGTGGCCAGGGAGCGCGCCGCCCGGCGGGGCGGACCGGGCGCCAGCCGCAGCGCCAGCAGCGGCAGACGCGCCGGGTCGGAGCGCAGGTGTCGCCAGGCCAACGACACGGTGAACGTCACCGCCCGCGGCCAGCGGGTACGCGGACGGGGAACCTGGGATTCGGAAGTCTGGGTGTCATGCACGGTCAGTCACATAACCATGCGGACGTGACCACGTGGTGACACCACGGCGACACGGACGGGACGGCTCGGGCAAGGAACACCACCGGTTCCGGCATACCGCCCCTTCGGCAACGATGAGAACACCACCCCAACAGAAGGAAACGTGAGAGTCGTGGCAACGAGCGCCCCTCTTGGGAGCCAGGACACCGGGATCGTGCACGTCGTCGGCGCACGTCCCAACTTCGTCAAGGCCGCGCCCGTCGTCTCCGCCCTGCGCGGGCGCGGAGCCCACCAGGCGGTAGTCCACACCGGGCAGCACTACGACGACCGCATGTCGGCCGTGTTCTTCCGCGACCTCGGCCTGCCCACCCCGGACGTCGACCTGGGCGTCGGCTCCGGGTCGCACGCGGCGCAGACCGCCGCGCTCATGGTGGGCCTGGAGGAGGAGTTCGTCCGGCGCGAGCCCGGGATGGTGGTCGTCTACGGCGACATCAACTCCACCGTCGCCGCCGCCCTGGTGGCCGCCAAGCTGCACATCCCGGTCGCCCACGTGGAGGCGGGCCTGCGCTCCTTCGACAACACGATGCCCGAGGAGATCAACCGCAGGGTCACCGACCAGCTCAGCGACCTCTGCTTCGCCACCAGCCCCGAGGCCATCGGGCACCTCGCCGCGGAGGGGATCTCACCCGACCGCGTCCACCTGGTCGGCAACCCGATGATCGACACCCTCCTGGCCAACCTCGACCGCTTCGACGCCGACGCCCTGCGCGCCCGCCTCGACCTGCCGGAACGCTACGTCGCCGCCACCCTGCACCGGCCCGCCAACGTGGACGACCCCGACAGCGTCGCCCGCCTCACCGAGCGCATCCACGAGATCGCCGACCTCGCCGACGTGGTCATGCCCGTGCACCCGCGCGGCAGGGCCGCCTTCGACCGCGCCGGACTCGGCGACCACCCGCGGGTGCGCCTCCTCGAACCCCTCGGCTACCTCGACTTCGTCGCCCTCACCCGCGGCGCCGCCGCCGTCGTCACCGACTCCGGCGGTGTGCAGGAGGAGACCACCATGCTCGGGGTCCCCTGCCTCACCCTGCGCCCCAACACCGAACGGCCGGTCACCATCACCCACGGCACCAACCAGCTCGTCACGGAGGCCGACCTCCTCCCCACCGTCACCAAGGTCCTGCAGGGGCAGACCCCCGACAGGCTCGGCGACGACACCCCGCCCCTCTGGGACGGCCGGGCCGGGGAGCGCATCGCGTCCGTCCTCACCCAGTGGTCCAGGTGACGCCGATGCCGTACGCACGACAGCCGAGCCCGGTCCCCTCCCCGAGGGAGCACCGGGAGGGCGCCGCCCCGATCCCGTGCCCGCGACACCGCCGGGACGACCGCCGAGTCGTCCGGGTACCCGCACAGCGGTCCGGGTGACCCCCATGGCACACACC
>NZ_JAUZMY010000041.1:0-49361 GCF_036327455.1 Nocardiopsis codii
GACGGGACTCCCCGTTCGCTCCATGACCTCGTGACCTGACGACCGGGCCCTGGGGCCCGGGCCGACGACAGTGGGGGGCGCCGGCCCCCCGCGGCCCCCCCCCGGGCCGGCCGCACGCAGCCGCGACGACCGGGACGGGCCGGGACACGGGGGCTCCCGTCCGCCCCGGCCGCCCCCGAGGGCCGGGAGGAGGCACGGGGGACCACGGTTCCGGTCCGGCACGAACACTCTCGCCACCACCGCCCCGGATCGGTCGGGCCACAGGTCGCGAACCGGCCCGCGCCCCCGATCGCCACCCGACTCCTATTTGGGGCGTCCCCGAAACGCGGATCGCCGGAGGCTCCCCGCCCACCGGCGGAACCGGACCTCGGCGCACCGCGTTCGTAGGGCGTACCAGCTGTTCCGCGCCCGCCCTCGCGGGAGCCCCCCGTGCGCGGCGCCCCGAAAGGAACCCCATGGTCTTCAAACGTCTGCTCGCGGTCTTCGGTGTCGGAGGACTCAGCATCGACACCGTCGTCGAGACCCCCCACACCCGCCCCGGGTCCGTCCTGGAGGGACGCGTCGAGCTGAGCGGCGGGGACGGGGAGGCCGAGATCGCGGAGATCCTCCTGGCCCTGGTCGTCAGTGTCGAGGACGGTGACGAACACGAGGGCGTGGAGTTCGCCCGCGTCCCGGTGGCCTCCGGAATCCGGTTGGCGGCCGGGGAGACCCTGTCCGTCCCCTTCACCTTCGGCGTCCCCTGGCAGACTCCGGTCACCGAGGCCGGCGGCGGGTCGCTGCCGGGCGTGCTGGTGGGCCTGCGCACCGAGGTGGTCGTCGACGGCGCGTCCGACAAGGGCGACCTGGACCGGCTGCACGTCCACCCGGTGCCCGTCCAGGAGCGCGTCCTGGAGGCACTGTCCCAGCTGGGGTTCGGGTTCAGGACCACCGGCCTGGAGGCCGGGTACCTGGCGGGGACCGCGCAGGAGTACCCGTTCTTCCAGGAGTTCGAGTTCCACCCCTCCGACCGGTACGCCCACGAGATCGGTGAGGTCGAGGTCGCCCTCGTCCCCGACCCCGAGGGCGTGTCCGCGGTGGTGGAGTTCGACCGCCGCGGCGGGATGTTCTCGGAGGGCGAGGAGGTGTACAGCGGGTTCCGCGTCGGGCACGCCGAAGCCGACCGCCTGGACTGGGCGGGGACGCTGAACTCCTGGATCGAGGAGTCGCTCCGGCGCCACCGCGAGCGGTTCGGCGGCCAGTACCACGGTGACGGCGAGCGGTACCACGGGGAAGAGGAGGAGCACGGCGGCGGCATGCTCGGCGCCGTCGGCGGAGCCGCCGTGGGTGTGGTGGGCGGTCTGGCCGCGGGTTACGTGGTGTCCGAGATCGTGGAGGGGGTCGGCGAGGACTCCGACGCGGACGAGGAGGAAGAGGAGTTCGACGAGGAGTGACCTCCCCTCGGCCGGCTCGGCCGCGCGGGCGGGGATCCCCGCCCGCGCGTCGCCGCGGACCTGCCCCCGCCAGGACCCGTGTGGCGCCCTGCTCCGTGAGGCGACCGCGCACCGGCCCGCCCACGTCGACGGCCCCGTCGAGCTCCGGCTCGGCGGGGCCGCCTTCTCGCGCCCGGTCGTGGTCCCCCGTGTCCCGGGGCCGGGGTCGGCGGAGGCCGGGGGCCGCCCGTCAGGGTCCGGGCGGTCCGCCCGCCGGGGTCGAATCCCCCGGCGACCGGCCGGGCCCGGCTACTCCTCCCCGTCCGTCGTGTCCGGGGCGAGGTAGTTCCCCACGTATCCGAGGACCCCGAACACCGCGGCGGCGGTGACCGTCGGCACGAACAGCCACGAGGAGCTGGCGGTGATCCAGTCCGGCCGCTGGGCCACCACACCGGCCAGCTGGCCGAGGACGAGCAGGCTGCCCAGGGTGAAGCAGGCGAGGAGCCCGAGCTTGAAGAGCGTGCGGACGACGGTGAACGCCCGAGACTTGACGGTGGTCATGTTCAGCCCCCCAGGACCGGTAGGAAGCCCCAACCGATGAGGCAGCCGATGAGGAAGATCGGGATCATGTAGTAGGCGATCAGCGGCAGGAACGTGCTCTCGGGCCGCGCGCCGGTCAGGCCGGCCGCCACGAAGATCGACCCGGAGGCCGGCGGGGACGCCCCCTCGGTGGAGGCGAACACGAGGATGGCCACGATCGCGAGGAGCGGGTCCACGCCCACGCCCACCAGGGTCAGGAAGGAGATCTGACCGACCGCGGTGAGCGTCGCCGTGGAGGAGAGCGGTCCGGCGACCAGGGTCACCACCAGGCCCACGACGACCACGAGCAGGAAGCGGTTGACCGGGAGTTCGGCGAGCAGGCCGTTGACGTCCTCGGCCAGCCCCAGGCGGCCGAGGATCTCACTGGCCGCGATCGCGAAGAACAGCAGCGCACCGATGGTGGCGAACTTGGGCATGGCGCCGTCGAGCAGGCCGGACCAGCCCCGCAGCGTCCTGGGCAGGCGGTCGCGTCCGGCGACGAGCGAGAAGCCGATGATCAGGATCGGGATCCAGGTCAGCAGGGAGATCTCGCCCAGTGCGTCACCGATCGGCGTGGACTCGATCAGGTAGTCGGCGACGGGGCCGATGGTGACGACGATGGGGATGAGGGCGCCGAGGAAGATCGCCAGGGCTCCCGCGCCCTCCCTCAGCGACCGGCGCAGGGGGACGAGGTCGTGTTCGTCCGCCTTGGGGACGCCGTCCCTGCGGACGAAGTACATGACCAGGACGATCCGCAGCAGGATCTGGTAGCCGCCGGCCGCGAGCAGCGCCATGTAGACCTGGCCCGTGGAGACCAGGCCGCCAGCGAACCCGACCATGATGACCATGGAGGCGCTGGGCGGCAGGGCCGCGCCCATACCCCCGTTGCCCGCCAGGACCGTCGCCGCGCGGGTGGGCGTCCATCCGGTGCGCACCATCCACGGGCCGGTGAAGGACCCGCTGGACGCGGTGTTGGCGGAATTGGACCCCGACAGGGAGCCGAAGACCGCCGACCCCGCCGTGTCGATGAACGCGGGACCGCCGCGGATGCGGCCGAACACCGAGTTGAGGATGGCGAGGATCTTCTGGATCAGCCCGGTGACGTCGATCAGGTGGGCCATGAACACGAAGGCCAGGGCCGCGTAGAGCACGTCGTGGGTGAGCGCGTCGGAGAGCCCGCCCAGCAGGTAGGCCGGGGCCTCCGCTCCGGCGAAAAGCGCCGTGGTGATCAGTCCGAGGAGCATCGCCTCGCCCATGTTCCTCTTGAACACGACGTTCCAGACGATGATCACGGTGATGAAGGCCGCGAGGGCTAGGAGTGCGGTGGGCATGGGGCGACCTTCAGGGGCGGTGCGGGCGGGTGCTGGTGGCGGCCGACGCCCGCGGGCTCCGCACCGGCGCGGGCCGGAGGGATCGCGGGGACGGCGGGGGCCGTGCGGGCCGAGGAGGCCGTGGTGGCTGCGGTGACCGTCGGAACCCCGGGGGCTCCGGGAGCGGTGGGGACCGGGTGAACCGCGGGGCGGGCGAGGGAGGCGGGCGGTCTGCCGGGGCGGCGTCTCACGCGCGTTCCCGGCGGATGGCGGCACGGCGGCGCGCCTCGTCCTCGACGACGCCCTGCGCGGCGAGCAGGGCCGCCTCGGCCTCCAGCCGCGGGACGACGAACACCCCGTCGCCGTCGGCGACGACGATGTCCCCGGTGGCGCAGACGGCGCCGCCCACCGCGATCGGCACGCCGACGTGCCCGGGACCGTCCTTGTAGGGTCCCGCCGGGGTGACGCCGGCCGCCCAGACGGGGAACCCGAGGTCGCGGAGTTCGTCGGCGTCGCGGACCGCGCCGTCGATGACCATGCCGCGGATACCCCGGTTGAGGGCGCGCTCGGCGATGAGCTCGCCCAGCAGGGCGCGCGAGGCGTCCCCACCGCCGTTGACCACCAGGACGTCGCCGGGCAGCGCCTGGGCGAGTGCCTGGTGCAGGGCCCAGTTGTCGCCCGGCCGGGTCAGGACGGTGAGGGCGCGCCCGGCGGCGCGGGCTCCGGCCCAGACCGGGCGGATGTGGGGGGCGACGAAGCCCAGGCGGTCGCGGCCGTCGCCGATGGCGGCGGTGGGGATGTCGGCGAACGCGTCGGCCAGGCGCCGCGTGTCGTCCTGGGCCCGGCGGGCCAGGGCGAGGTGGCGGTCGGCCGCACCGGTGCCGACCGGGGCGTCGACGCCCAGCTCCGCGAGGAGCCGGATGCTGTCCCGGAGTTCGGCGGCCCTGCGCCGCGCGTGCAGGCGGGTGCCCTTGTTGAGGCGGTCCAGGGAGGCCGTGCCGCCGGCGAGGGCGTCGGCGATCTGTTCGCGCATCCAGGCCTCCTCCCCCGCCGCGGCGCCGGCGTCCACGGCTTCGGTGATCAGGGCGCCGAGCCCCTTCATGAAGACGCTGCGCAGGAGCTTGCGCCGCGTGGCGTCACCGACCTCACCGCCGATGGGCTCGGCTTCGGAGTCCACGGCGGCCAGCAGGCGGACGGCGTCCGCGGAGGCGGCGCCGGACAGCAGCACCGTGACCCGGGCGCCGAACGCCATCACCGAACCGATGATCGCACCATCGACGACCTGCGCGGACGCCCCGATCACCTCCGCGACGCGGCGCTTGGTCTCCGGCGAGGAGGCGTTCAGGTCCACGTAGACGGCGTCGGCGCGCAGCGCCGGAAGGGCGGCCTCGGCGGCGGTGACCGCGTGCGCGGCGGTGGTGAGTCCGAGCACCAGGTCGGCGCCGGACACCGCTTCGGCGGTGGACGCGGCGCGCCCGGTTCCGGCAGGGGTGGGCGTAGCGCCCGGGTCGTAGCCCGAGACCTCCCACCCCGCGGCCGCGAAGGCCGTGGCGTAGGTGGCTCCGGCTTCGCCCAGCCCGAGGACGGCGACCTTCATCGTCACACCTTCTATCATTCAGTGATAGTTACTATTGCCAACTGAGAGGAAGTGTGACCTGCGACGCTTCGCGCTGTCAACCCGCCGGAAACCCGTCCGCTACCTTGGGTGCGCGGGACCAGCGGCCGAACCGCCGTGCTGGTGGGAACAACGGCCCTTCGCGAGGGCGCGGAAACACATTCGGAATCGCCATGGAAGGGCTGGGGACAGCGAGTATGGGAGCCCCCACCGGGAGCGGGAACCAGGGACGTACGCTCGACCGGGCCCTGGACGTCCTGGAGTGCCTGGAGCGTGCGCGCGGGCCGCTCCGGCTCAGCGAGATCGCCAGGGAGAGCGCGCTCCACCTGGCCACCACCCAGCGGACCGTCAACCAGCTCGTGCGGCGCGGCTACATCCAGCAGGACGGCCTGGGCTACTCGCTCGGGCCCGTGATCCTGTCCCTGGCCCACGCGTTCGTCGTCAACGACCGGCTCAGCACGGTCGCGTCACCGATCCTGACCGAGCTGTCGGCCTCGACCGGGCTGACCTCGTCGCTCTTCGTCCGCTCCGGCCGTGAGCGCATCCTCGTCGCACGCGTGGACGGCGTGAACCCCTTGCGCTACCAGTTCCCCATCGGCCGACGGGTCCCGCTCGACCTGGGCGGCGGCAAGGTGCTGCTCGCCTACGGGGAGGACCCGGAACTCGACGACTACCTCGCGGAGCGCCCCGACGTCCACCTCGCCGACGGCCGCGCGCAGACCGTGGAGGACCTCCGCGCGGAGCTCGCACGCATCAGGGAATCCGGCTACCACCTCGCGGAGTCCGAGCGCGAACTCGGGGCGCTCAGCCTGACCCGTCCGGTACCCGGCCACGACGGCGGTGCGGCGGCGGCCATCAACCTGGTGACGACCACGGAGAAGACCACCCCCGAGGAGCTCCTGGCGCTCCTGCCGGAGATCTCGCGTGCCGCGGGGGCCATCGGCGCCAGGATCTAAGTCGTGTTTTTTGCATCCTTCCGGGCTCGCGTCCGCCAGGCTTCCTCCCGCCGCGCCTCTGCGCTCGTGAAGCACGACCAGGCTGAACGTCGCACATCGTCTTGCGAGAGATCGCCCGGACGACCGCTCGCCGACCCGGAAGCCTCCTGAAAAACACTCCCCAGTACCGCTCGCCGGGGGCCGCCGTGCCGGCGCGGCGCGTCCTCACGGACAGGCGCGGAGGACACCGCGTGGCCTCCGTGACGGTGGCGGGGCGCGGTCCGCTCCTCCACGCGCGGAAGGGCCCCGGTCGCGATCGCGACCGGGGCCCGCCCCCGCACTTCGGACTGCCTACGGCACGTCTAACCGACCAGGGCCATCAGGGCCGGGACGGTCAGCACCGCGACGTAGAAGCCCATGAACTGCACACCCGTGTGCATGTTGAGGAACTTGTTCAGCAGCCCGCCCACGAGTCCCACCGTGAGCGTCACACCGACGGCCAGCAGACCGCCCTCGTACAGGCAGATCACCATGATCAGACCCGCGAAGGCGCCGATGATCGCCTCGTGGGAGACCTTGCGCATCACGAACGACGCGGCGCGGTGCGCGTAGGTCATCGCGAAGGGGTACGCCACGACCGACGCCAGCGCCACGCCCAGCAGCCCGTAGACCAGGAACTCGCTGCCCGAAAGCAGGTTGTGCAGGTTGTTCGTGGCCCCGGTCTCGGTGTCCACCGTGTACACCGGCGGCGCGTTGAACAGCGGCGCGGCCGGACCGGCGGCCATCGGCGAGAGGGGCAGGCCCAGCGCGATCAGCGGGATCAGCGTCTCCGCGATGTAGGTGGACTCGGTCGTGCCGTTGCGGACCGACATCACCGAGGTCAGCCGGTGGTAGCCGTTCTTGATGCGCGCACCGACGATCTCACCCATCAGCACGGTCATGGCCACCGGGGAGAAGACGAACGTCGCGCTGGAGACGCCGGCCGCCGCGGTGGTGTACCCCAGCTGCTTGCGGTCCAGCACCGCCAGCGGGTTGGGCACCCGGCCCTTCCAGGTCCGGGTGTCCGGGGCCAGGTCGAAGGTGCGCGGCGCCTCGCGGCGCAGCGACGCCCGCCCCGCCGGCGACAGCGACATGAACAGGTCCGCGATCAGCGGGCCGGTCGCGATGCCCAGGAAGAAGCTGATCGACAGCGAGGTCCCGCTGGTGTTCATGACGAACGCCTGGAGGCCCACGACCAGCAGCACGAACGGCACCAGCGCCAGCACCGAGGCCAGGCGGCCCTTGGAGGTGTAGGCGATGAGCACGGCCGCGGCCACGAAGATCCACGGTGCCGCTCTGCCGATGGAGTCGGCGAAGGGGCTCAGCAGCCAGGCGAACAGCACCGCGAGCGGCACCGACACGAACGCGGCGACCACACCGCCCGAGATGGCCTTGCGCAGGGCGATGTGCGGGACGCCGAGTTCGCGCAGCATCTGCGCGTCCCGGAGCATCGGTACCGCCATGGTGTCGCCGGGGATGCCCAAGAGGGTGGTGGGGATGGCGTGCGTGATGTGCTTGGCGACGATCCCCGCCATGAAGAAGGTGAACACCCCGGGCGCGGGGACGCCCAGGAGCACCACGAGCAGGGTCAGCGGGGCCACCGTGGCGGTCTCGTCCGTACCCGAGACCAGCCCGATCAGGGCGAAGACCATGGCGCCGACCAGGCCCATGCCCAGCGCCCAGGCGGCGTCGGTGAGCAGTTCGGGACTCATTCGGACACCGCCCCTCCGCGCCGCTCGTGCTGCGCACGCAGGTCCTCGTACAGCCCGAGCGCCCGGATCTCGTCCTGGACGGGCCGGGGCAGCTCGTCGGGGTCGCCCAGGGGCCCGTACTCGGCCTCGATGGCGTCCATCGCCGCGGCGCGTCCCTCGTGGGAGGTCTGCTGCTCGGTGACGACACGCTTGGGCGCGAAGAGGCGGGCGCCGACGAACCCGGCGATCAGACAGCCCGCCAGGCCCACGAGCAGGGCGTAGGAGCCGGAGAGGGCGTCGTCTGAGCCGCGGGAGAAGAAGTGGTCGGCGACCAGGTAGAGGGGCGTCGCGATGCCCACGCCCAGCGCGATCGCGCCGATCGTGTGCCTGGAGTCGACGGTGTCGCCCCAGATCTCCATGAGATTGGACATGGTCAGTTCCGTTCGATGAGGGTGGCGGACGCGCGCGGGGGGCACGACGGCCACGGGCGCTGCGCCGGGAGGGCGCGTGCGGGGGCGCCTGTGGCACGCCCGCACGGGGTCGGGTGCATCACCGGCTCCGGAGTTCGGCCAGGACGGCCTCGGCGCGGTCGTGCCGGAACGCCTTCTCCGCGATCAGGACCGCCACGACCCGGTCCACCTCGTCGGGGCCCGCACCGACGGCGATGGCGAGGTTCTTCGCGTGCAGGGACATGTGCCCCCTCTGGATGCCCTCGCCCGCCAGGGCGCGCACGGCGGCGATGTTCTGGGCGAGGCCGACGGCGGTGACGAGCTCGCCCAGTTCCTGGGCCGTGGTCACCTCGGTGACGGCGATGGCGGCGCGCGCGGCCGGGTGGGAGCGGGTCGCACCGCCGACCAGGCCGACCGGCATCGGCAGCTCCAGGGTCGCGACGACGTCCCCGTCCGCGTTCTTCTCGAACACGGACAGCGAGGAGTAGAGGCCGTCCGCGTTCACCGCGTGGGAGTGGGCTCCCGCCTCGACCGCGCGGGTGTCGTTGCCGGTGGCCAGGACCACGGCGGACACGCCGTTCATGATGCCCTTGTTGTGGGTGGCGGCCCGGTAGGGGTCGGCGGCGGCGAGCCGGTAGGCGTGGATCATGTCGTCCACGATCGCGGCCCCGCCGAGGGCCTCGGCGTCCAGGACGGCGCGGGCCCGGCTCAGCCGCAGGTCGGCCTTGTTGGTGAGGATGCGCAGCACGGCCCGGCCGCCGGCGATCTCGGCCAGGCGCGGGGCCACGGCCTCGGCCATGGTGTTGACCGCGTTGGCGCCCATGGCGTCGCGTACGTCCACGACCAGGTGCGCCACGACGTAGGTGGCGCCGGGCGCCTCCACGACGCGCACGGTCAGGTCCAGGACGCCTCCGCCCACCTCGGCGAGCTTGGGGTCCTGCGCGGCGGCGAGGGCGATCAGCTCGTCGCGGGCCTCCAGCACCCGCAGCCGGGCCCCGGCCGGGTCGACGACGTCCACGACCTGCACCTGGGCCTGCATCACGGGCCCTGTGCTGCTGGTGGTGAAGCCGCCGCGCACCCGCGCGATCCGGGCCGCGTTGCTCGCCGCCGCGACCACGGACGGCTCCTCGGTGGCCATCGGCACCAGGACGTCCCGGCCGTTGACGGTCACGTTGGTGGCGATGCCGACGGGGATGCCCATGACGCCCACGACGTTCTCGATCATGTGCTCGGCGGCCTCGACGCCCAGCCCGCCCGGCTCCAGGGCCTCGAACACGGCGGGCTCCACGCCGCTCTCCCTGGCCACGGCCTCCCGGCGCTCCTGGACGGTGAGCGTGCGGAAACCGGTCAACCTGCTGTTCTGAGCCACTGCGTACTTCCCCCGTGGAACGGGCACCGATGTGCGGTGCGTCACTGCTGTTCGGTCCATGTAAGCAGCGAACGTCACACGGAGGACATGTCCGGTTCAGACAACAGGGTCCGCGTTAACATGTCCGTTTCTCGCAGAACGCAGACGGTGCAGGCGCGCCGCGACCGCCACCCGGAACATCGGGTCGGGCGACCTCCAGTCCGGTCCGAGCAGCGCGGTCACGCGCTCCAGGCGCTGCTTGACGGTGTTGGGGTGCACGAACAGGCTGCGGGCGGCGCGCGAGACGCTGCCTCCGCCGTCGGCGTAGGCCGCGATCGTCGCCGCGAGCTCGGTGCGGTGGTGGAGGTCCCAGTCGACCACCGGGCCGATCATCCGGTCGACGAAGGCCAGCGCCCGCGCTCCGTCGGTACCGAACATCGCCAGGTAGGGCGCGTAGTCGTCGGCTTCGTAGGCCCCGTCGGCCACACCCAGCGCGGGCAGGAGGCCCGCGCACTCCCACGCCTCGGCCAGGGCCGCGCCGATGTCGGCCGGACCGGTGACCCGCGACGCCACCGCGAGCAGCGGCCCCTCCTCCCGCGTGCCCCGGCTGCGGTGCACCTGGCGGGCGGCGGCGCCCGGGTCGCCGCCCGGGACCAGCACGGCCACTCCCTCGCCCTGCGCCGCGACCAGCCACCTGCCGCTGGCGGAGGACAGCGCGCGCAGCAGCGGATGGCGCGCCTGGTCGGGGACGGGCACCACCACACCGGACCAGGGCTGGTCGAGGACGATGCCGCGCGCGGCGGCCCGGCGTTCCAGGGCGCCCATGTCGGTGGAGCCCGAGACCAGGTCCAGGGCCAGCTCGCCCCGGACGCGCTCCTCCGCGTCGGTCAGCGCCTCGCGCTGCATGGTCAGCAGGGCCACGATCTGGCCCGAGCGCTCGATGGTGCGCCGCTCCACGTCGGTGAGCGCGGCCGGGCCGACGCCCACGAGCAGCAGGCCCAGCAGTTCCGAACCGGCGATCGCGGCGGCGACGACGTCCAGGCCCTCGGCGCCGACCGGGGCGCAGTGGCCCGAGGCGCGGCTCCGCTCGGCGGCCCGGACGGCCGGCGCGACCAGCCGCCCCTGCCTCCACCACCGGCCGCCCCCGTCCGCGGTCGCGGCGACCGGACGCAGCTCCCGGTCGGCGATGGCCACGGGGCGCCCCAGCGACTCGGCCAGCGTGGCCGCCACCTCGCGGGGCCCGTGGCCGGACAGCACCAGGGCGGTCAGGCGCTCGTGCACGCGCGCGGAGGCGTTCATGGCCTCCAGGTGGCGCTCGGCGCGGGACTGGGCGTCCTCGGCCCGGTCCGCGGCGTCGGTCACCGCCGAGAACAGCCGCGCGGTGTGCAGGATGACCGCGGCGTGGTCGGCGAACGCCGAGAGCAGCGCGATCTCGTCGCTGGCGAAGGAGCGGGTGGACCGGTCCGCGGCGAAGAGGACGCCGAGGATCTCGCCGTTGGCGGCCATCGGCACGCCGAGGAGGGACCGCAGGCGCTCCTCCCCGACCGCGGCGTCGATCTCGGGGTCGTGGTCGAGGTCGTCCTCCGCGCCGTAGTCCGCCGTCCACTGGGGCGACCTGGTGTGCACGACCCTGCTGGCGATGCCCATCCCGGCGGGGACGCGCAACCTCTGGAAGCGCGGGGAGACCGTGCCCCGGCTCGCTCGGACGAACAGCTCGTCGGTGGTCTCGTCGTAGACGGAGAGGTAGGTGACGTCGGTGCTGACCAGGTCGTGGGCGCGGTCCACGAGTTTGCGGAGCAGGGCCTGCACGTCGCGGACGTCGACCAGGTCGCGCGTGCTGGCGATCAGCGCGGACAGCTCGCCGTCGCGGCGCCGCAGCCTGCCGAAACCGGCGGCCGCCCGCTGGGCGCGGACGACCACCCCGTCGTCCACGGGACCGAGGAGCGAACGCACGTCCTCGGCGGAGATCTGGTCGCCGGACTCCACTCGGGCCAGCAGGTCGACGACCGCGCGCTGGCCCCGGGAATCGAGTCGCGCGGGAGTGTCGTGCATCACGGAAGTATCGCATCTCCTCTGGTGGGAGGGCATACCGACCGCCTCCGCGCCGCGTTCCGCGCTGCCGGCGCGGAGGTGTCGCGCGCACGGGGCGCCGCCCCGCGACGAGGACGGGGCAGCCACCGTGAACGGACGCGGTCCGAAGGACCGGCGAACGGACCCGTCCCGGTCACCGGCGCGGGCACGCCTTCCGGGAGCAGCCGAGGAAGACGCGCCACTCGTCGGCCGGGAAGGACAGGAACCCCGCTTCCCGGTTCCGGGCGTCGCGCACGTCCGCCCCCCTCTCGTGCTCGCGGGCCTCCACGCAGTGGGACCCGCTCTCGGAGTAGGTGGACTTGTGCCAGGTGCTCACAGCATCTCCCGCAGGAACTCAACCGTGTGGTTCACAGGAAGTGCCATACTCAGCGCATCGCGGACCTTCCTCTCCAAGGTGGCCATTTCCGAGGGCGCCTGATGCACAAAGTTGCCGCCTCCGTGGTCCGAGGACGCAATACTTGATCCGTCACGCAACCGGTACACCTGGACCGGAGCAACCGATGCAAGGTACAGGGAGCCGTTCGGGAACACCTGAACCGCGGTCCGGCCGCGTGCCACCATGTGCAGGAGCGACTCGGCCTGCTCCTTCCTGACCGCTTCCGGCATCCATTCCAGCGCGAACTGGGGGAACACCGCGGTGATCAGCGGATTGTTCCTCCCGACCAATGCCTCGTACCGCCGAACCCGCAATTCGGACAAACGCTCGATCTCCTCCTCCGGCGCGGTCGGCCGCCCCGCCCGAAACACCTCACGCGCGTACGAATGGCACTGCACCAGGCCGGGAACCACGGACACCGTGACGGTGTCGATCGACACCGCCTCGTTCTCCAGGTCTCCCAGCGAACGCATGAACGACGGAATCTCGGACCCCGACATTTCCAGACGCCACTCCCGGAGCAGCACGCCATTGCCCCCGAGAAGCTCGCTCAACTCCCTCACCCGATCCTGCCGGGGACGCGCCTTGCCGCTCTCCCACCTGGACAGGGTCGAGGCGGCCACACCGGGCCCGAGCCTCTGAGCCAACTGCCGCTGCGTGTAGCCATTCAATTCACGCGCTTTGCGCAGAGATGTCCCGAAAATATTTGCACCCATGGAGAAAATTGAAGCACCGAAGTGCACATTCAACCATAGGGATACAGAGAAATTCCTATCACTGGTGCAACAGCCGTGCTTTCCACGATGCTGGGAACATGAACCGAACGAACCTGAACACGGACGTGTTCGCGAAGGCGGCCGAGGCCTTCAGGGAACAACGGGGGCTCGTCTTCACCATCGAGTGGCGGCGCTTCCCCTGGACGCGCCGGCCCGACGTCGACCGGGCCCTGGTCGGCCCCGCCTACCTGGGCAACGTCTCCATCGGCCTCAAGAACGGCTACAGCTGGGGATACCAGGACCGTGAGGGCACCTGGCGCTACGTCCTCCGCGACCGGCTCGACCTGCTGGTGGACTCCGTCGTCGAGGACCGTGCGGGCCACTCCCCGCCCCTCCCCCGCCGCAGTGGTCGCGGTCCGGTCGGGGAGCACCGGGGTTGACGCGGGCGACGGCGGCCGGCGGGGACCCCCGGGGGCGGTGACGGGGACGGGCGCCGCGATCTCTCACGGCGCCCGTCCCGAGGGTGTCGGAGGATCAGTCGGTCGACCGCGCCCAGTCCGACGGGGCGGGGGCGTCGGGGTTCCTCCAGCCGGGATTGCCGAAGTACCTCCGTGTCTCCGCGACGACGACGGGCGAGAGCAGGAGCACACCGATGAGGTTGGGCAGCACCATCAGCCCGTTCGCGATGTCGGAGAACCTCCACACGGCGGTCGCCTCCAGGGTCGCGCCGACGAAGACCACCAGGATGAACACCACCCGGTAGGGCACCACGGCGCGGCGCCCGGCGAGGTAGTCCATGCACCGTTCGCCGTAGTAGCTCCAGCCCAGGATCGTGCAGAAGGCGAAGAAGCACACGCCGATCGCGATGAGGTAGCCGCCGAAGGGTGCGAGCGCGGGCGAGATCTGGCCGTATCCGGCGGAGATCGCCTGCGCGGTGATCGGGGCGCCCTCCCCGGCCGCACCGCTGGCCACCGCCTCGTCCGTCCGCCACACACCGCTCGCGACGATCATGACGCCGGTGAGGGTCAGCATGACGACCGTGTCGATGAAGGTCTGGGTCATCGACACCAGGGCCTGGCGCACCGGCTGGTCGGTCCTGGCCGACGCCGCGGCGATGGCGCCGGTGCCGAGGCCCGACTCGTTGGAGAAGATGCCGCGCGCGAAGCCGTACTGGATGGCCAGGATGACACTCGAACCGACGAAGCCGCCGGCGGCGGCGGTGCCCGTGAACGCGTCGGTGACGATGGTGGCGATCGCGGCGGGGATCGCCTCGACGAAGACGATCAGCACCACGATGTTGGAGATGACGAACGCGATGCACATGAAGGGCACCACGACCGAGACGAAGCGGCCGATGGACCTGATGCCGCCGAGCGCGACCGCTCCGAGCAGCACCACCATGACGGCGCCGGTCGCCCACAACGGGACGTCCCACACCGAGCGGAGCTGGGTCGACACGGTGTTGGCCTGCGACATGTTGCCGATGCCGAAGGCCGCGACCGCCCCGAAGACGGCGAAGAGGAAGCCCAGCACGAGGCCCAGTCTCCCTCCGAGGCCGTGACGGAGGTAGAACATCGGGCCGCCGCTCATCTCTCCCTTGCCGTCGGGGCGGCGGTACTTCACCCCCAGCAGTGCCTCGCTGTACTTCGTGGCCATGCCCAGGACGCCGGTCACGAACATCCAGAACACGGCGCCGGGGCCGCCGAGCTGGATGCCGGTCGCCACGCCGGCGATGTTGCCGACGCCCACCGTCGCGGCGAGCGCCGTGTTCAGGGCCTGGAAGTGGGAGATGTCCCCGGCCCCTCCGCTCTCGCTTCTCCGGACGTAGGCCAGCCACAGGGCGTGGAACAGCGTGTGGAACTGGATGCCGGACAGGCGCACCGTCAGGTAGACCCCGCTGACCAGGAGCAGGGGGATGAGGACCCAGGGCCCCCAGATGATGTCGTTGACCAGGGTCAGCGTCTCTACCAGCGCTGAATCGTCCGCCATGCGAGGGCTCCTTCGTGAGGTCGGTCGCTGCGTGCGGGAGGAAGAGCGATGCACTGACCGATCGCCCGCGACCGGCCGTGGAGCCCACCACATCATTGCGTGACAGGGGCGTCACCACCGTTCAACGGGCGAATGTCCTCCCACATGGCCGCACCAAAGGCACACCACGATGCGGAGGCGCCCCGTTCCCGGGGTGGTAGGGAAGCTCGATCGCGGTGCCCCGGAGGATCCTCCCGCCGTCGGCCGGCGCACCTCCCGGGCCCGTCGGGTCCGCGCAGCCCGGAACCCGGCTCCCCCGCGCCGCCCGGGGCCGGAACGGCAAGGAGCCCCCGGGGCCGCGACCGGCGAAGACGGGTCTACGATCGATCCACACGCCCGGCTCCCCCGCACCCGGCAGGGCGCGAAACGGTACTGCGGGAACTCACCTGAGGAAGCACACATGGGTATCGGAGCACGCGAGATCCTGGTACTGCTTGTCATCGCGCTTCTGCTGTTCGGCGCGAAGCGGCTGCCCGACCTGGCCCGCTCGCTGGGGCGCAGCGCACGCATCCTGAAGGCCGAGATCAGGACCACCGCCGACACCGGCGAACAGCCCGGCGCGGGCACGGGGCCGGCCCGGGCCGCCGAGGACGCCGCCGCGTCCCGCCCCCGGCAGTCGCCGCCGGAGCAGCCCCGGCCGCAGGCGGTGGCGCACGCCGCCGCGTCGGCCGAGCCCCCGCTGGAGGGCACGGTCGTCAGCCACCGCCACGCGGACAGGTAGGGACCGCACCCCTCGGCTCGTCCAGGGAGTGTTTTTCAGGAGGCTTCCGGGTCGGCGAGCGGCCGTCCGGGCAATCTCTCGCAAGACGATGTGCGAGGTTCAGCCTGGTTGTGCTTCACGAGCGCAGAGGCGCAGCGAGAGGAAGCCCGGCGGACGCGAGCCCGGAAGGATGCAAAAAACACGACCGAACCTCCGGGCGGCGTGCGCGGGCGAAGGGTGCGCACACCGCCCGGAGGGGTCGGTGGGGGCAGGGCCGTGAGCCCTGCCGGTGTCGCGTCCCGCGCGACGTCACCCGAGGGGTTCCAC
This sequence comes from Nocardiopsis codii, assembly GCF_036327455.1. Taxonomy (NCBI): domain Bacteria; kingdom Bacillati; phylum Actinomycetota; class Actinomycetes; order Streptosporangiales; family Nocardiopsidaceae; genus Nocardiopsis; species Nocardiopsis codii. Next base: position 15,614 of record NZ_JAUZMY010000041.1, read on the forward strand.
CGGCGGGACGCGCGGGGTCAGCCGGGCGGCAGCCCCAGGTTCTCGCGGAGTGTGGCGCCGGTGTACTCCGCGCGCAGCGCGCCCCGCTCCTGGAGCAGGGGCACGACGCGGTCGACGAAGTCGTCCAGCCCGCCCGGGGTGATGTGCGGGACCAGCACGAAACCGTCGCTGGCGCGTTCGCGCACGTGCGTGACGATGTCCGCGGCCACCGACTCCGGGGTGCCCACGAAGGTCTGCCGCGCGGACACCTCCACGACCAGGTCGCGGATGCTCAGACGCTTGGCCTCGGCCAGCTCCCTCCACTCGCGCACCGTGGCCACCGGGTCGCGGACCAGCCTGGTGCGGCCCCTGGTGATGCCGGTGTCCTCGACCACCGGATCGAGGTCCGGCAGCGGCCCCTCGGGGTCGTGGTCGGACAGGTCCCGGCCCCAGACCGATTCCGCGAACCGGATGGCGGTCTGTCCGCTGACCTGCTGGTAGCGCACGTGCAGGGCCTTCTCGTCCGCCTCGGCCGCGGTGTCGCCGACCGTGTAGGTGACCCCGGGCATGATCAGCAGCGACTCCGGGTCGCGCCCGTGGGCCCGCACCCTGCGCTTCACGTCGGCGTAGAACGCCTTCCCCTCCTCGAACCCGCCGTGGCGGGAGAAGATGACGTCGGCGGAGGCCGCCGCGAAGTCGCGCCCCTGCGGGGAGTCCCCGGCCTGGATGACCACCGGCCGGCCCTGCGGCGCGCGCGGGAGGGTGGGCCGGGCCTCGATGTCGAAGAACCTGTCGTGGTACCGGGCTGTGCGGGCCCCGCCGTCCCCCTCCCCCGCCGCGTCCCAGAACCCGCGGACGGCGCGCACGAACGACGCGGCCCGCTCGTAGCGGTCGGCGTGGTCGAGGTAGCCGCCGCGCCGGAAGTTCTCCCCGGTGAACGCGTCGGAGGAGGTCACCGCGTTCCACGCGGCGCGTCCTCCGCTCAGGTGGTCCAGGCTCGCGAGCTGGCGGGCGAGCTCGTAGGGCTCGTTGTAGGTGGCGCTGAGGGTGCCCGCCAGCCCCAGGTGCTCGGTCACCGACGCCAGGGCGGCGAGGACCGTGAGCGTGTCCGGGCGCCCCACCACGTCGAGGTCGTGGATCTGCCCCTGGTGCTCGCGCAGGCGCAGCCCCTCGGCGAGGAAGAAGTAGTCGAACCGGCCCCGTTCGGCGGTGCGCGCCAGCTGCTCGAACGACGAGAAGTCGATCTGGCTCAGCGACGCGGGGTCGCTCCACACCGTCGTGTTGTTGACACCCGGGAAGTGCGCGACCAACCGCACCTGCCGGACCTCGGAGTCACTGCCGCCCATCGCGCTCTCCCTCGTCTGTCTCTGTCGTTACCGCCGCGGCGGGCTCCCCCGCAGGGGTTCCGTGCGCCCTCCCCCTGCACGGGTCCGCCTCGTCACGGGGGACCGGGATCGGGCTCACCCCGAGTTCCAGTCCCATCCCGTACCGGTGCACGACCGCCTCCTCGCACACACCCCCTCCCCCGCTCACGCGGGCGCGTAGCGGTTGGCGGGGCGGGGCAGGCCGAAGCGGGCCCTCAGGGTGTCCTCGGCGTACTCCTCGCGGAACGCCCCCGACTCGCGCAGCAGCGGGAGCACCCGCTCCGTGAACACGGGCAGGTCCGCGGTCACCGAGGCGGGCCTGACCGTGAACCCGTCCACGACCCGGCCCCACTCGAGGATCGTCTCGGCCAGCGCCCCCGGTGAACCCGTGTGGGTCAGCCCCGGCAGCACACGCGAGGGGCCGGGCCGGTCGGTGGCCAGGAAGAGGTTCACGTCGGCCAGCACCGCCACCCGGTCCGGGTCGCGCCCCGCCGCCGCCACCGCCTCGCGCACGCGGTCCCGGCTCGCGCGTGCCCCGCCCAGGGTGGACGGCGCGACGAGCACGACGTCGGCCACCGTCGCCGCCGCGTGCAGTGCCGGTTCGCCGTCGGCGCGCACCACGACCAGCGGATGCCCCTGGGGCGGGCGCGGGGTGATCGACGGTCCGCGCACGCTCCAGCCGGGCCCCTCGAAGTCCACGTAGTGCAGCCGTTCCCGGTCGACGAACCGCCCGGTGGCGGTGTCGCGGATCTCCGCGTCGTCCTGCCAGCTGTCCCACAGCCGGGAGGCCACGTCGGCGACCGCCTCGGCCTCCGCCCACAGCGCGGCGTCGTCGGCGACACCCCTGCGGCCGAAGGCCCTCGCGTCGGACTCCGTGCGCGAGACCTCCACCCGCCAGCCGGCCCGGCCCAGGCTGGCGTGGTCCAGGGAGGCCACCGCCTTGGACACGTGGAAGGGCTCGGTGTGGGTGGTGGTGACCGTGGGAACCAGGCCGATCCTGCTGGTCAGCGGGGCGACGGCGGCCAGGGTCAGTAGCGCGTCGGGCCGGTCCGCCCCGGTGAGGGAGTCGTCCAGCGTCACGAAGTCGAGGGCGGCCTCCTCCGCCAGTCGAGCGGCCGCGGCGTAGGCCGGGGCGGAGAACGGGTTCCCGACGCCGTCGACGGCGGCGCCGATGTGCAGGGGATAGGGCATGGTTCAGCTCCTGGGAAGACCGGTCGGGTTGATCTCGGACTCGGGGACAGCCTCGCCGTCAACGGCCCAGCGCTCCAGCGCCTGCTGGTACTCGCCGCCCTCGATGACCTCGTTGAGCGCGGCGTTCAGCGCCTCGACGAGGCCGTTGTCCTTGAGGGTCATCGCGGCGATCTCGGCCTTGATCTCGCCGCCGCCGGAGATGGTGCCGACGATCTCGGTCTCCCCGGCGACCTCCACGTGGTACGCGGCGCTGGGTGTGGGGCCCAGGTAGAGGTCGATGCGCCCGGACCGGAGCGCGAGGTAGTAGTCGCTGGTGTTCTCGTAGTACTGGAGGTCGAGCGGCTCCAGCCCCGCCTCCTGGTTCTGCTCGTCCCAGCGCAGGAGGATCTCCTCCTGGTTGGTCCCGGAGCCGACCGCGACCGACAGCCCCGCGACGTCCGCGGGCTCGGTGACCTCCTCGATGCCGCTGTCGACGCTGCTCTCGAAGGAAACGGTGTCCACCCGGTAGGTGGCGAAGTCGTAGAGGTCCTTGCGCTCCTCGGTGACGGTGACGTTGGAGACCGCCACGTCGAACCGGCCGCTCTCCACGGAGAGGAAGAGGTTCTCCCAGCCGGTCGCCTCGGGGACGTACTCCAGGTCCAGCACGTCGGCGATGAGCTGGGCGACGTCGGTCTCGACGCCGATGACGGTCTCGTCGTCGTCGGCGTAGAACGTCAGGGGCGGCGCTCCGCCGCTGGAATGGCCCACGTTCAGCTCCCCGGACGCGCGGACCTCCTCGGGGACGAGGTCGGCGATCTCGGGAACCGCCTCCGCGCGGATCCGGTCCTGCTCGGGGGTGAGGTTGAAGGGGCTGTCGCCGACGGCCTCCTCGGCCGACGCGCCCTCCTCGGGGTCGGCGCACGCGCTGAGGGCCAGGGCGAGAACGGCGCCGGCTGCGGCCAGGGCGACGGGGCCGCGCGTGGAGGGGGCGGTGGTCGGGGTCGGCATGGTGCTCCTCGGGGGAAGGGTCCCGTGTTCGGCGGGACCGGATGGGGGACGGGCGGCGGGGTGGGCGGGGCGCGAGGCCCCGTCCGGTCAGAGGACCTTGTCGAGGAAGGCCCGGGTGCGTTCGTGCCGGGGGGCGTCCAGGACCTGCGCGGGCGGCCCCGACTCCACGACCAGTCCCTCGTCCATGAACACGACGGTGTCGGCGACCTCGCGGGCGAACCCGATCTCGTGGGTGACGATGACCATCGTGGTCCCGCCCGCCGCGAGGTCCCGGATGACGTCGAGGACCTCTCCGACGAGCTCGGGGTCGAGGGCGCTGGTGGGTTCGTCGAAGAGCAGGACCTTGGGGCGCAGGGCCAGCGCGCGGGCGATCGCGACCCTCTGCTGCTGGCCGCCGGAGAGCCGCCGCGGGTGGACGTCCGCCTTGTCGGCCAGCCCCACCCGGTCCAGCAGGGCGCGTGCCTCCGCCTCCACCTCCGCGGCGGGGCGGCGGAACGCGAACCGGGGTGCCTCCACGACGTTCTCCAGCACGGTCAGGTGGGGGAACAGGTGGAAGTTCTGGAACACGAAGCCGATGGCCCGGCGCTGGCGCAGGATCTGCCGTTCCTTGAGTTCGTGGAGGACGCCGCGGCCCCGGCGGTAGCCGATCAGCTCGCCGTCGACCGCGACGTGGCCGCGGTCCGCGCGTTCGAGGTGGTTGACGCAGCGCAGCAGGGTGCTCTTGCCGGAGCCGGAGGGGCCGAGGACGGCGGTGACGTGCCCGGCCTCGACGGTCAGGTCGACCCCGCGCAGCACCTCCAGGGCGCCGAAGCTCTTGTGCACCCCCCGCACCTCCACCATGGGCGTGCTCACGTGGTTCCTCCTCGCGGCGAGCGGCGCTGCGCCCGGGACAGAACCGTGCCCGCCGTGGAGCGGAGCCGTTGCAGGGGTGTGGGCGGCAGCACCCGCACGGCCCCCTTGGAGTAGTGGCGCTCGACGTAGAACTGGACGACGGACAGCAGGGTGGTCAGGATGATGTACCAGAGCGTCGCGACCATGAGCATGGGCACCACGTCACCGGTCCGGTTGTAGATGACCTGGACCCGGTAGAAGAGTTCGCCCAGCGCCATGACGTACACGACGGAGGTGCCCTTGAAGAGGCCGATCACCTCGTTGCCCGCGGTCGGCATGATGGTGCGCATGGCCTGGGGGAGGACGATCCGGCGGACCTGGCGCCACCAGGGGAGGCCGAGCGCGGCGGCGGCCTCGCGCTGGCCCTGGTCGACGGAGAGCACGCCCGAGCGGACGATCTCCGCCGCGTAGGCGGCCTGGTGCAGGGCCAGCCCCAGGACCGCGGCGGTCATGGGGCTGATGAGCTCCATGGTGGGGTAGCTGACGAACGCCGGCCCGAACGGGATCCCGAAGGACAGCCGGTCGTAGAGGATCGCCAGGTTGTACCAGAACAGCAACTGGACGATGAGGGGGATCGACCGGAACGCCCACACGTACACCCAGGCCGCACCGGCCAGCAGCGGGCTCTGGGAGAGGCGCATGAGGGCGAGGACGACGCCGAGCGCGAAGCCGATGACGGTGCCGTAGAGCGTGAGCCGGACGGTGAGCCAGAGGGCGTTGATGATCGACTCGGCGAACATGTACTCGGCGACGACACCCCACTTCCACGCCGGGTTGGTGATCAGCATGTTGAGGAACATCGCGACCAGGACCGCGACGACGGCCCCGGCCGCCCAGCGCAGGGGGTGGAGGGCCGGCCGGACGGGGAGTCCCGCCAGGTCGGCGAGGTCGTCGCCGCTGTCCGTGGGCGGCGCCGCCTCGGTGGTGGCCGGGGCTCTCACCGCGTCCACCCCGCCCCGCCCCGGAGGAGGCCCGTGCAGGGGTCGAGGGGGTTGCCGGCGGGTGTGCCGGGGTGGCGCGGCGCCGTGCCGGGGAGGGCGGTCCCTGCCGTACCCTCCGGTGCCCGGTCCGTCCGCGCGGCCTCGGCGAGCGCGGTCCGCTGCGCGGCCGTGCCCGCGGTCCCGGGAGTCGGGTGCCGGGTCCCGCGCCCGGCCGGGGCCCGGTGGGCGGGGGCGTCCGTGGCCGGGCCCCAGGGGCGCTCCGGGAACGGGGGCAGGTCCTTGTCGAAGGCCAGGGGCCCGATGGTCTCGGGGTCGGCGGTGACGTCGAAGCCGGGCGTGTACCCGGCCGCGAGGTAGAGGCCGCGGGCCTCGGGCTGGCGCGGCCCGGTGGTGAGGTGGACGCGCCCGTACCCGGCGGTGACGGCGGCCCGTTCCAGGGCATCCAGGACCAGGCGCGCGTAGCCGCGGCGCCTGTGGGCCGATCCGGTCCACATGCGCTTGATCTCGGCGGTCCGCTCGTCGTAGCGCCGGAAGGCGCCCCCGGCGACGGGTCGCCCTCCCAGGAGCAGCAGCAGGAGCAACCCGTGCGGCGGTGCGAAGTCGGAGGCGGGGAAACGGGTCATCTCGTCCCCGGCCGAGGACCCGTAGCGTGCGGTGTACTCGCGGCGCAGTTCGTCGACCAGGGGCGCGGCAAGGGGGTCGTCGATGCGCGCGGCCCGGATGACGGGAGTCTCCGGTGGCGCGGGCTGGCGTGGACCCATGGGCGACCTCGCTCTCGCTGTCGTGCGGCCCGTGGGGGACGGGTCCGGGCCGCCCCCGAATTCTCTTTCCCACAAAACCCATATGTCAAGTAGGAAAAGTAGGCATCACGCGGACGGGCGGGCGGGACCGAGCCTCGGGGACGACGCCGTCGCCCCGGCCGCAGCCACCGCCCGCGACGACGGGGGCGGGCGGTGACGCCGGCGGGAGGACTACCTCCCGGCGGCGCCGGCCGAGATCCGGTCGAGCCATTCGCGCAGGAGAGCGGACTCCGCGCCGGTGAGCACGCCCGGGGCCTCGGGCAGCAGGGCGGCCAGGCGCAGGGCGGCGGCGCCCGCGTCCGGCCCGCCCGGTTCGGCCGCCGCCGCACCGGGGTCCTCGGTGAGCAGGTCGCGGAAGAGGGCGTCGCGCACGCGGTGGGACAGACCGGGATCGGTGTAGACGTCGGGCTGGCTGACCAGGTTCAGGGCGACGCCGACGTTGGCCGACATGACGGCCTGGGCGGCGCGGCGCGGCTCGACCCTCAGGCGCCCGACCGCCGCACAGCGGGCGAGGGCCTGCTCCAGCAGGGAGAACGCCTCCTTCGACGCGCTCGGCATCTCCGCCAGGTGAGGGGAGAACATCAGCCGGTAGACGGCCGGATGGGCGAGCGCGAATCCGGTGTGCGTGTCCCACCCGCTGCGCAGGTCGGCGACGGGGTCCTCCGAGCGCCCCGCGGAGCGCTTGGCGCCGAGGTAGCGCTCGAACCCGTAGTCCACGAGGGCGCTGAGCAGCCCGTTCTTGTCCCCGAAGAGCCGGTAGAGGACGGGGGCGCCCACGCCTGCGGCCTCGCACACCGCCCGGGTCGCGATGTCCCGGTCGGGTGACTCGTCGAGCAGGCGTTCGGCCGCCTCCAGCATCTTCGTGCGCGTGTCCACGTGCCGAGGATAGCCACTGCTCCCACCGAGACGGCGCCCACAGATAGCAAAGTTACGTTTGTCACGTATCGTCGATACGATCTTGCCGTTATCGTCGATAACAGATCTACCGGAACATCGATACGCACCAGGAGCGCCATGGACACCCGGAACACCCCCAGGATCGCCGTCGTCACCGGGGCCTCCGGCGGCATCGGACGCGCCGTCGCCGAACGCCTCGCCCGCGACGGGATGTCCGTCGTCGTGCACTACGCGGGCAACGCCGCCCGCGCCGAGGAGACCGTCGCCTCCATCGCCGCCGGGGGCGGGCGGGCCGTCGCGGCCCGGGCCGACGTCGCCGACGCCGCACAGGTGGAGGCGCTCTTCGACACGGCCGAGGAGGCCTTCGGCGGAGTGGACGTGGTCGTGCACACCGCCGGGGTTCTCCGGCTCGCCCGGGTCGCCGACCAGGACCTGGACGCCCTCGACGACCTGCTGCGCACCAACGTGCGGGGCACGTTCGCGGTCGCCCAGCAGGCCGCGCGCCGGGTCCGCGACGGAGGCGCGGTCATCACCTTCTCCACCTCGGTCGTCAAGCTCGCCTTCCCCGGCTACGCGGGGTACGCGGCGAGCAAGGCCGCCGTGGACGCGCTCACCCCGATCCTCGCCCGCGAGCTGCGCGGTCGCGACGTCACGGTCAACTCCGTCGCGCCCGGCCCCACCGCCACGCCGCTGTTCCTGGAGGGCAAGGACCAGGAGACCGTCGACCGGCTCGCCGCCCAGCCCCCGCTGGAGCGCCTGGGCCTCCCGGAGGACATCGCCGAGTCGGTCGCCTTCCTCGCCGGCCCCGGGCGCTGGATCAACGGCCAGACCGTCTACGCCAACGGCGGCATCGCCTGACCCCGCCGCGCAGGCCCCGTCGGCCCCTCCGTCGCACGGGGCCCCGGCGGGTCCCGCGGTGTGGCGGCGGCGCCGGACCGGCAGCCTCCGACGGAACAGCGCACACCACCATGCTTCCCCCAGAAGACCCGGATTTGGTGAAATCGCCTTAAACGTGCGCCAATTCGCCCGTGGGTCATTCCTCGTCGCACCCCCGGGTGTTTCGCTGACGGTGACACTTCAGCACCGTGAGCGACGAAGGGGGCTCCATGGCGGAGGCAACCGAGGACGGCCCGCGCACGGAACCGCGTGAACACCTGAGCAACTGGGTTCCGCTGGGCGTGGCCGCCGCCGCGGTCGCCGTCCTCGTCGGGGGCTGGCCGCTGGTCAACACGCTCGTGCCCGGCTCCGAGTCCGTGCCCTCCGGCGAGCCCGTACCCGTCGGAGCCGGAGGGGACTACCGGGCGTCGCTGACCTTCCCCCAGGACGGCTGGCTCCTGGACACCGGCTCCAGCCAGGCCGGACAGACCTACCGCTTCGACCGCGGCCCCGTACAGCTGACGCTCAACTCCGTCACCCCCGTGACCGAACCGCCCCCCACCCCGGAGGAGCTGTGGGAGGGCATGAGGAGGATCGCCCGCGCGGGCGAGTCGTCGGCACGGCTGAGCGACCCGGAGTCGATCTCGACCGAGGAGGGGGCCGAGGGCCTGACCGGCACCCTCAAGAGCGACTCGCAGCAGGGCGCGGCGGTGGTCTACCCCTCCCCCGACGGCCGCTTCGCCGTGGAGATGACGCTCGCCGGGCAGGACGCGACGACGGCCGACCTCGCCGCGGTCGCCGACGTCGTCCGGTCGGTCACGTTCACCAAGGAGGGAGCCGCATGAGCCCGGAATCCGACGACCCGCGCATCCCGGCCACGACCGACCGGGGAGCGGTGCCCTCCCCGCGCCCCTCCCCCCAGGACCCGCCGGGGCCGCGGCGCGTCCCCCCGCCACGGCGCGGCGGAGGACTGCGCACACGCGAACAGCGGCTTCCCGCGCTGGTCTCGCTCGTCCTCATCACGGTGCTGTGCCTGGCGGGGCTGCTGCACCTGGTGCTGCAGCTCGCGCTCCCGGCCCGGGTGTTCTTCCCCGAGGCGCTCCTGAGCGTGATCCTCGGCGCGGCGACCCTGGTCCTCGGGTTCTGGGTGCTGCGCCGCATCCGCCCCGTGCGGGAGCCCGACGCGGACGCGTCCCTGGTCGCGGTGGCCTGGGGCCTGTTCGTGGCGACCAGCGCCGGTGTCATCGCCAACGCCGGCCTGGGCTCGGTCTGGGCCAAGGGCCTGGGGCTGGACCTCGCGGGCGTCTGGGGCGCCGCCCTGACCGCCCCGCTCAACGAGGAGCTGCTCAAGCTGGCGGGGATCGTGCTCGTCGCGGTGGCCTTCCCGTCCGCCGTGCGCGGCCCCGTGGACGGGTTCGCGATCGGTTCCCTGGTCGGCCTGGGGTTCGAGGTGACGGAGAACTTCATCTACTCGATCAACATGGTGCTCATGGCCGGCGGTACCGGCGGCCTCGTGCCGGTGGTGCAGACGACCGTCCTCCGCGTGGGGCTGACCGGGCTGGGCTCGCACTGGGCCCTGTCGGCCGTCGCGGGCACCGCCGTGGGCCTGCTGGCCGCCGTGGCCTGGAGGCCCCGGGCCCGCAGGGCGGTCGGCGCCGCCCTGCTGGTGGCGCTCTCGATGGTGCTCCACTGGTTCCTGGACGCCCCCGTGTTCTCCGACCTCCTCGGCATCCTGTTCAAGGTCGCCGTGATCTTCGCGACGACGATGGCCGTGTACTTCACCGCGCGCCACGCCTACCGGCGCCGGGTGCGCAAAGCGCTGGCGGCCGAGGCGGAGGGGCTCGGCGTGCGCAGGTCGGCGGCCTCGGCCCTGGCCACGAGGCACGGTCGGCGCCGCGAACTGCGCAGGGTCGCCCTGCCGGAGCGGCCCGCCGTGGCGGCCAGGCAGGACCAGATGGTGGAGATCGCCGAGGACCGGGCGGTACGGTACGCCCTCTGACACGCGGGCGCGACGACCGCCGGACGCCCCGGCCACGGGTACCCCGCCCGCGGCCGGGACGTCCGCGCGTGCGCCGTCGCGAGGAGGGACCGGCCGCGGCCGGCGGGTTCCGGGACGCGAACCGCGTCCCGGGACTCACTCGGGCCGGGTCCGGGTGCTCCCCCTTGGAACACCCGGACCTGACTTGAACAGACTATAGCCAGACGGGGCTGTGCACGCCAGGTACGCCACCCGTCGGGCAGGCGCGTCGCGGGCGGCGGGACCGTCCCGACGGCGGCGGAAGGAGGGGCGGTCAGGCCCCCGGCCGGGTCCAGCGCTGGAGCAGGGTGCCCCCGGACTCGATCAGCACCCGGGGCACGAGCGGTCGGTCCGCCACCGCGCCCACGGCGACGCGCCGCTCCACCCCGCCGGCCAGCAGCGGCACGACCGTCAGGCACAGCTCGTCCAGGAGACCCGCGGCGGCCACGTCGGCGAGCAGGCTCGGACCCCCCTCGCACAGCACACGCGGCAGCCCGCGCCCGGCCAGGGCCCCGACTGCGGCGGGCAGGTCCACGGAGTCACCGCCCACGACCAGCACGCGGTCGGCGCCCAGGGCGTCCCGGGCCCGGTCCAGCGCCTCCTCGCCCGCCGCCGCGCAGGTCACCATCAGCACACCGCCACGGCCGCCGTCGGCGGCCCCGTCCTCCGGGGCCGCGGCGAGCAGCGGCGGCACCGCGGCCGTCCGGCTGACCACGGCCAGTTCCGGGTGGGCGGCACGACCCTCCGCGACCGCGAGCGCAGCCCGGTTCCCTGTACGCGGGCCCGGGCGCCCGTAGCCCTCGGCGCGCGCGGTTCCCGCGCCGACCAGCACGACGTCGGCCAGATCGCGCAACAGCGTGTAGACCACCAGGTCGGCAGGGGTGTTGATGGTCCCCGTCCGCCCGTCGTTCCCTGCCGCCGCCCCGTCGAGGGTCGCGACCATGTTCGCGCGCACCCAGGGACGGCCCGCCGCGTCGGGATAGGCGTAGAGCCCCTCCAGTGCGGCCTCGTCCAGGAGTTCACCGGGAGAGGCGCCCCCGGGGAGGACGTCGTTCAACAGCAGGCGCACGGCCGCACCCCCTCAGGAGCGGACCCCGCGGGCCCCCTCCTCCGCCACGTGTTCCGGGGGGCCGCCCCCGGGACGGCACAGCTCAGTCGCACGACCACACCGCCACGAAGTACATGACGCCGAACGGGTCGTCGGCGTAGAGCACCTCGGATCGCACCCGCGCCCCGCCGCGGGCGACCGCGTCGCCCATGACCCGGAACGCGGCCCGGCCCGCCACCATCAGCTCCTCCGCCAGGCCGGGGTCCAGCCGCACCAGCCCGGCCCCGTCCCCCGAGGCCAGCGACCGGCGGATCTCCTCGTCGAAACCGAAGGCGCGCTCGTCCAGGTGTCCGGGCGCCCTGAGCCCGCGCCTGGCGCTGCCGTCGCCCATGACGAGCAGGCCGACCCGCCCGGACCGCTCCGCGATCCGCGCACCCAGGGCCTCCGTCTCGGCGGCGGAGGCGTCCCAGGCCACGGTCGCCATCTCCACCGGCCCCGCGTACCCGACCGTGTCGAGCAGCCGCCGGGCCACGCCCAGGCTCAACGGGAGCGCCCGCTCCCGCAACACCGGCTCGCCGGTTCCGCCGAACTCACGGACCGGGACCGCTCCCCCGGCGCGGTCGCCAGACACGTCGTGCCCGCCGACCACCACGACCACGTCCGGCGCGAGCGCGGTCAGCGCCTCCAGCGCCTCCGTGCACGCCTTGCGCAGTTCGGCGGCCACGTCCTGGACCCCGGTGAGCTCCCGCAGCAGCAGCGGCGGGTGCGGGCAGACCACTGTTCCCACGATCACGGACGCCTCCTCACGCCAGCCCCCGCACGGTCCGCGCGGGAGGTCGGACCCCGCGGATGGCGGCGACCATGTCGAGCACCTGCCGCGTCTCCACCACCTCGTGCACCCGGTAGACCTGGGCGCCCAGCCAGGCGCACACGGCGGTCGCCGCGAGCGTCCCGGTGAGGCGCTCGCCCACCGGCAGGTCGAGGGTCTCGCCCACGAAGTCCTTGTTGGACAGCGAGACCAGCACCGGCCACCCGGTCTCCGTCATCTCGCCCAGGCGACGGGTCAGCTCCAGGGAGTGCCAGGTGTTCTTGCCGAAGTCGTGCGCCGGGTCGATGATCGCGGACGCCGGGTCCACCCCGAGGGCCACCGCGCGCTCGGCCAGGCCGACGGTGTGGTCGACCGCGTCGCGCACCACGTCCTCGAAGTGCGCCCGGTGCGGCCGGGTGCGCGGGGTGACGCCGCCCGTGTGGGTGCAGACCAGGGCCGCTCCGAACTCGGCCGCGACCTCGGCCAGCCCCGGGTCGTAGCCGCCCCAGGCGTCGTTGAGCAGGTCCGCCCCGGCCTCGCACACCGCCCGGCCCACGGACGCCCGCCAGGTGTCCACGCTGATGACCAGGTCGGGGAACTCCGCCCGGACGTCGGCCACGAAGTCCACGATCCGGCGCTTCTCCTCGTCGGCGCCGATCTCCTCACCCGGAGCCGCCTTGATGCCGCCGATGTCGACGATGTCGGCCCCCTCGGCGACGACCCTGCGCACGCGCTCGAACGCGGGCGCGTCGTCCCAGGTGGCGCCCTTGTCGTAGAAGGAGTCGGGGGTGCGGTTGACGATCGCCATGACCAGCGACGTGTCCGCGCCGTACTCCCGTCCGCGCAGCCTCAGCACCGGTTCGCCACCCCCTCCAGGCCGCCCCGGAGGCCGGCGTCTCCGGCCACGCCGCCGTGCGGGGCCGCGCCGGCGCCCGCCTCGGCCGCGGGCGGGCGTTCCACGACGCTGACAGCGGTCGCGCGGGGCCGGCCCCGCCCCTCTCCCGAACCGAACTGCTGGATCTCGACCCGGTCGGAGCCGCGGTCGAGGCCGGACCGGCGGTCGGCGACCGCGAGGAGTTCGGTGGCCATGGCCCCCAGGTCGCGCAGCGACTGGTGGCGGTGGGCCCGGCGGCCCAGGTCCACCTGGGCGACGGCGTCCACACCGCGGCGCAGGTGCGTGTCGACCAGGACGGCGAGTTCGACGCCGTAGCCGGTCGGCACCGACAGCTGGGAGAACAGGTCGCGGCGGACGGCCCACTCGCCCGACAGCGGTTGGACGACACCCGACAGCGCGGGCCAGCGCAGGGCGATGGTGGGGCGGGCGACGAGTTCGGTGACCCGGCCGCCCTCGTAGGAGGCGGCGTGCCCGGACGCGTCCCCCTCCGGCGCCCCGGGGCTCCCTGGCAGGTCCAGGACGCGGTCGTAAAAACCCTTGACCAGGGACACGCGCGGTTCGGTGAGCAGGGGGCCGAGCAGCCCCGACACGAAGTGGGTGCCCCACTCGACGAGGTCGGCGTCCAGGAAGGCGACGATGTCGCCGGAGGTCACGAACTGCGACTTCCACATCGCCTCGCCCTTGCCCCGGTGGTGGCCCAGGTCGGGCCGGACGTCGGCGACGCGGTGCACGGTCGCCCCGGCGGCGCGGGCGACGGCGGCGGTGTCGTCGACGGAGTCGGAGTCCATGACGACGATCTCGTCCAGGAGCGGCGCGTCCTCCGCCAGCTCCTCCCGGACGCGGGCGACGATGCCGCCGACGGTCGCGGACTCGTCGCGCGCCGGTATCACCAGGCTGACCGTAGTGCGCCGCCGACGTTTGAGTTCGACCAGCCGCTCGACCGTCCAGTCCGAGGACCGGTAGGTGCGACGTGCGAACCACGCGTTCTCCACAGAAGCCTCCCCAGCGGCCAACCCTAGGGCACGCTGCGTGCGGGGGGCCGGTCAGTCCGTGTTTCGGGTGTGAATTCCCGGTGCCGTGTGGCGGTCACCTCACGCGCCCCGGGGCCGGGCCGCACACTCCCCGGTCCCGGTGACCGGTGACGGCGCCCCGACCGCGACGGTCCCGGGCCCCGGCACGGGCGGCCCGCCCGCAGGGGTCAGGGGCGCGCGGCGGCGACCAGCCGGTCCAGGCCGACCCGGTCGACGAAATCGCTGTGGGTCCCCTCGCTCTGGCAGGTGAACGCCCCGGCCACGGCTCCCGCCAGCACGCACTCCTCCACCGGCGCGCCGCCGAGGTGGGCGTACAGGAACCCCGACACGAAGGCGTCGCCCGCCCCGTTGGTGTCCACGACGGGGAGCTCGGGCCGCACCGCCGGGAAGTGCCGGGGCTCCGTCTCGCCGCGCACGAGCACGTGGCAGCCCTCGGCGCCGTCGGTGGCCACGGCCAGGCGGGCGCGCCCCTTCTCCAGGATGCCGCGCAGCACCGCGCCGACCCGGTCTCGGACCGTCGCCGCGCTCATGAAGACCACGTCCGAGCGCAGGGCGTAGTGGAGGTGGTGGGGGTTCTCGCCGTCCCAGTCGTGCAGGTCGGTGGAGCTGGTGACGCCCAGCGCGTCCAGGTCCTCGTACACGTCCCGGTTGTGGTTGACGATGGACAGGTGCACGTGCGCGGCGCGCTCCACGTGGGGCAGGTAGAACTCCCGGGGCAGGCGCAGGTCGGCGGGGTGGCGGCCGTCGTAGAAGGAGAAGCGCCGCCCCTGGGGGTCCACCAGGTTGATGCCCCGCGGCGTGCCGTGCGGGGACACCACGTGGTCGAAGTCCAGGCCGAGTTCCGCGTAGCGCTCCAGGACCATCCGCCCCTGGGGGTCGTCGCCGAGGAAGTCCACGAACTTCACGGCCAGCCCCAGCGCGTGGCATCCGAGCGCCACCCCGTTCCCGGTGTGCCCCACGTAGTCGCGTGCCGGAGGGACGAACACGGAGTCTCCCCCGGGCACCTCCAGGGCGTCGACGCGGACGATCGTGTCCACGCCCGTGCCGCCCACCACCAGGATGTCGTAGCCGGGTTCGGTGGTCGTGGTCGCCATGCTGCCTCCAGGCCGTGCGGGTCGGGTGTCCGGGGTGTCGGCCGCCGAGACCGTCGGGGGGCCGGGAACACTCTGGCACAGGGGGCCGTCACCGCCCCCCGGTGGTCGCCCCCCGCGGGACGGCCACCGCCCCGGGGGCGGGCCGGCGGCGCGGGCTCAGGGGACCAGCCCCTCCACCCGGTCGGCGCCCCCCGCGTGGACGATCACCGCTCCGGGGACGGTGACCAGGTCCAGGCTCGTGTAGTCGTACTCGCGACCGTGACCGTCGCGCACGCCCACGGGGACGCTCTCCGCCCCGGCCTCGGTGACGCTGTCCCCGAGGGGCACCACCATGAGGTCGGGGACCGTTCCGCTGGAGAGGTCGGTCCAGGCGATGCGCGGGAACAGGACGGCGTCGGCCAGCGGAACCACGATCTCCTTCCCTCCGGAGCCGACGAAGTGGTCCGTGACCTCGGTCGTGACGGGACCGAGCACCGCCGCCCTGGCGACGCCCCGGTCCGTCCAGTCGTCCGCGAGGACGAGGGCGCCCCGGGTGCCCGCGCTCAGGACCTCGTCCTCCGAGGCCGTCGGCCGCTCGGTGTCGCGCGCCTGGTCGGGCAGGACGGCGACCTCCTCCCCCGTGTCCAGGTCGAGGAACTCCGGGAGGGGGTCCACGCCGGAGCCGCCGCGGTCCACCTGGACGACGGGCCCGCCGTCACCCTCCGGCGGAACCCGGAGGCCCGGGACCCGCTCGGACGGCTCGGCCTCCCACTCGTGCCGCCAGACCTCGGCGCCGTCCGCGGCGTCCAGGCCCACCACCGCGTACGTTCCCTCGACGTCTCCCGAGTCGAGGAGCTCGCGGAAGGCCACGGCGTCCAGCGGCTCCTCCGAGGCGAGGCACGCGTGGACGTGGACGGCCCGGTCCCCGCTGAGCAGTGTCCGGTCCCCGAAGCAGGTCCGACCGGGAACGGTGCCCGGGGTGTGGGTCCACAGCTCCTCGCCGCCGTCGACCGACCAACCGGACAGGGCTCCCCCGTCCCAGCGCAGCCGCAGGTCGGCGTTCCAGGTCTCGTACGAGTCCCGTTCCTCCTCCGAGAGCGCGAAACGGCCGGTGACCTCCCCGGTCCCCTCGTCCAGCAGCACGGTGACCGGGTCCGCGGGCTCGGAGCGGCCGTCCCCGGGCTCGTCCGTGTACGTGACGTACGCGGTGCCGTCGACGGCGCCGCTCACCACGTCATCCGCGTAGGGGAGCCGGTAGCTCCACAGTTCGCCGCCCGTCGCCCCGTCCAGGGCGACCATTCCGTCGTCCAGCCCAACGAGTGCACCGCGGGCGCCCCGGAACACGTCCTGGATCCGCGTCGCCGGGGGCGGGTCCCAGGTCCACCCCACCCGTGTGACCGTCGCCGGTTCCGGCGGGGAGTCGCCCGCCCCGGCCACCGTGTGCAGCACGGGCGGGAGCACGACGGTCGGGACCCATGCGCCTGCGACCACCACGGCCAGGACGCCGGCGGGGAACCCGAGCAGCAGACGGCCCCACTGCCGGTGCGAGGGCCACCCGGGGCCGGCCGCCAGCAGGAGGCCGCCCAGCGAGGTGGAACAGAGGGCGAGCCACAGGACCGTCGCGCGCTGCGAGGGTGCGTGGAGCTCGGGGGCGGCGGCGGTGGCGGGGAAGGAGTCCCGGGGGAAGGCGGCGAAGGCGAGGCACGCCAGGCCCACCGAGACGACCGCGATCGCCGCGAGGGACCACCGGCGCACGGCCAGGTCGTCCTCGCGGGGGGCACGCACCGCCATGTGGGCCGCCCAGGCCAGGACCGCGACGGCGAGGAGCGGCACCAGGAGCCAGGCGTCGGCGGGATCCTCCCGGGAGGCGGTCCTGAGCCCACCCGCGAGGCCCCACACCGCCACGCCGGCCGCGCCCGCCAGCAGCCCGAGGCCGACCCACGCGAGGACGCTCCTGACCCGCTGTCCGGGAGTCTCCGGCACCCCCGGTGTCCCCGGTCCGTCCTGTTCGGCGGACCCCATGCGCTCCCCGAGGGGTGCCGTCGACGCCCCGGCCCCCTCCGTGGCCTCCACGGGTTCCCGGGAGCCCTCGGACTCCCCCGTCCGCTCGTCGCTGTTCACGTGTGTCTCCGCCCGGTTCCCTCACGCGAGCGCGTCCGCGCTCCGCGCCATGCCGGTCGCCAACCTAACGGAACGCCCCGACGGAAGGGATTCCGGCCCCGTACGGTCAGGCCGTGGCGGCTCGGCCCCCGCCGGCCTGAGCCCGCCCCGGGGCCGAGGCCCGCGCGGTGAGCCAGTCGAACAGGCTGGGGTCGTCCCCCATCTCCGGGTGCCACTGCACGCCCAGGACGTCCTCGGTGTCGGCGTACTCGACCGCCTCCACCGTGCCGTCGTCCGCCCACGCCGTGGCGACCACGCGTTCGCCGAGGCCGGCGACGGCCTGGTGGTGGTAGGTGGGCACGTCGAGCCGGGTGCGGCCGAGGATGCGGGCCGTGCGGGAGTCAGCGGCGACGGTGACCGGGTGCGGGTCGAACACCCCCGCCCGCGGCCGGTGCCCCTCGTGACCGACCACGTCGGGCAGGTGCTGGTGGAGGGTGCCGCCGCGGGCGACGTTGAGGAGCTGCATCCCCCGGCAGACCCCCAGCACGGGCACTGCCCCGGCGAGGGCAGCCGCGAGCAGGGCGCTCTCCGCCGCGTCGCGCCGGTCCTGGACGCCCGCGGTGTCCGGCGCGGCTGGTGCGCCGTAGCGGTCCGGGGCGATGTCGCCCCCTCCCGCGAGGATCAGGCCGTCCAGGCGCCCCACCGCTCCCGCCACCCCGCTGACCGGGGGGAGCAGCACGGGGACGGCGCCGGACGCGACGACCGCGTCCGTGTAGGCCTGCGCGAGCAGGTGCACGTCCAGGTCCCAGGTCCGGCCCCACCGGGCTCGTTCGGCGTAGGCGGAGATTCCGATGACGGGCGGCACCGCGCCCCCTTTCCTCGACGCACCGGGCGGATCGGGGCACGGCGGGGGTGCCCGCACAGGCGCACCCCGGTCACCCGTGGTGAACACGGAGTCACTCTAGCGGGCGGCGGGCGGCCTCCACCCGTGGGGGGCGCGCCGGGCTGCGGCCCGCCGTGCCCGTGCGGACCACGGCGAACCGTGACCGCGCCCCCCGGCCCGGTCCGGGTGCGGCGGCCCGGCACGGGAGACGCGTGCCGGGCCGCACCGCACGTCACCCCGCCGCGGCCGGAGCAGCGTGCCAGCTCCGCAGCGTGTCCAGGCACAGTTCGTTGGCGTAGGTGAGCGGGATACGCGGCACGAACATCACCGTCGAGGGCACACGGCCCGGGTCGAGCAGGCGGCCCAGCATCTCCAGCAGGTCGCCCTCCCCCACCTGCGCCCCCGGAGCGGTGACCACGGCCGAGTGCAGGGACGTGCCGTCGTCCCCGTGCACGCCGAACGTGGCCGACTCGCGCACCCCGGGGTGCTCCTGGAGGACGGTGTCGACCTCACTGGCGAAGACGGCCCCTCCGGCGACCTCCACGGCCTCCCCCGAACGGCCCAGCAGCGTGAGGTAGCCCCGCGCGTCCAGGAACCCCACGTCTCCCGTGTCCAGCCACCCGTCCCGCAGGACGCGGGCTGTGTCGTCCGGGCGCTTCCAGTACTCGTCCATCCGGAGCGGGGTGCGCACCCAGACCCGGCCGCGCTCCCCCGGGCCCAGGACCCCGCCCCCGCCGCCGCGGACCTCGACGTCCACCCCCGGCAGGGGACGGCCGCAGCTCCGCAGGACCTCCGGGCGCGGGGACGCGTAGTCCTCCGGAAGCAGCCAGGCGATGTGCCCGGCCTCGGTCTGGCCGTAACCGGGGTACACGATCGGCCCGAAGCGCTCCACGGCGCGTTCGAGCAGCGCCGGCGCCGTGGCGGCGGTGACGGTGGTGATGCCGCGCAGGCCCGACAGGTCGGCTCCCTCCGACGCCGGATCGTCCAGGAGGAGGCGCAGTTCGTGGGGTGAGAGGAAGGCGTGGGTGATCCCCTGGCCCGTCACGACCGACACGACCTCGGCCGGATCGAACTCGGGCAGGGTGACGAACGTGCCTCCGGTGACCACCGTGGCGCTTCCCAGGGCGCGGCCCAGCCCGGTGAGGCGGCCCGTCTTGAGCACACGGGCCGCTTCCTCGGAGCGCCCCAGGAAGCGCACGAACCACGAGCTGCCGGACAGGTGTGACGGGCGGTACCGGCGCAGCACGGGTTTGGCCCGGCCCGTGGTCCCCCCGGTGAGGACGATCCTGTGCGGTTCGCCG
Organism: Nocardiopsis codii; assembly: GCF_036327455.1. Taxonomy (NCBI): domain Bacteria; kingdom Bacillati; phylum Actinomycetota; class Actinomycetes; order Streptosporangiales; family Nocardiopsidaceae; genus Nocardiopsis; species Nocardiopsis codii. The sequence goes on from NZ_JAUZMY010000041.1 coordinate 34,696, forward strand.
TCCCGGGCCAGGGACGCGAAGGGTTCCGGGGACCGGTCCGCGGCGTCGCGCAGCAGGTCCTCCCCCCCGGAGCAGGGACCGAGCGTGAGCAGCCGGACTCCGGGGAGTCCGGCGACCTCCCGGACCACCGACGCGTCCACCGCGTCCGGGTCCGCCACCACGACCGCCACGTCGCACTCACGGAGCAGGGGTGCCCGGTACTCGGCGGGCAGGGAGACCGGGATCTCCGCCTGGATGCCGCCGGTGAGCTCGGCCGCCTGGGAGAGCAGGTACATCCAGGTGCTCACGGGGCCCAGCAGGGCGACCGACCGGCCGGGACCGTGTCCGTGCGCGGCCAGGGCCCGTGCGAACCGGTACACCGCGTCCAGGGCCTCTCCCGCGGTGACCTCCCCCCGCCGGTCCCGGAACACGACGCGGTCGCGGTCCGCCGCGAGGGCTTTCAGCACCGGCGTCATCGACATGTGATCTCCTCTCGTCGGGTGTGGGCGGTCCGGGTCATGGTCGGACCGTGTCCGGACCGGGAGCGCGCTCCGCGCCCTCGGCACCGGTGGGCGGCGCGGTACCCGCGTACATCGGTCCGCCCGCGCCCGTGGCGCCCGCCGGGGCGAGGTACCGGGGCTTGGCGGTGAACGACCGCCGGGTCAGTTCCTCCAGAGGCACCAGGGTCCCGACGGGCACCACCTCGACCTCGGGGCGGACCCCCACGGCCTCCTCGACCTCCCGGACCAGCGCGGTGGAGACCTCGCCGGCGGCCGCGTCCACGGCCTCCACGCGCACGCGGAGCACCCCCTCGTCCTCGACAGCCCTCCAGAAGAGCACGCCCAGTTCGGACGGGAGGGAGAACACGGCGTTCTCCACCTCGGAGGCGAACACCCGGTCCCGGCGTCCGCGCAGGGAGACGCCGTGGTCCCAGCGGCCGACCACCCGCACGCGCGGCAGCGGCCAGCCGCAGGGGCAGCCGCCGTAGGTCACCTCCGCGTAGTCGCCGGTGTCGTAGCGCACCAGGGGCATCGCCTCGCGGTGGAGCGTGGTGAGGACCAGCCGCCCTCGTCCCTCGAACGAGACCAGGCCGGTCTCCGGGTCGAGGACCTCGGGGAGGTAGCGGTCGGCCCACAGGTGGAGGTTGCGCTCCGGGCACTCCCCTCCCAGGTTGGCTCCGCACTCGGAGTTGCCGTAGCTGAGGTGGACCTCGCAGCCCCACAGCTCCTCGATCCGGCGGCGGCGGGCCGGGCTGAGGGGCTCCCCCGCGCTCAACAGGGCACGCAGGTCGGGGGCGTGCGAGCGGGGCGACTCCCCCGCCAACCGCGCGCACGCGGCCCACAGGAGGGGTTCGGTGGGCAGGGCGGCGGCCACGGTCACGCGCAGGTCGCGCATCAGCCGCAGGACGCGCGGCAGGGGCATGGCCGTGGAGCGCGCGTCGGCCGGGACGACCAGGGATCCGGCCGCCCTGGCCGCCGCGTGCACCTGGTGGGCGATGGTGACCATCGCGTACGGCACGCGGACGAGCACCGTGTCGGTGTCGGCCAGCCCCACCCTGTTCCGGCCGAAGCGGTCGAGCATCTCGGCCCAGTCCGCCTCGGTGTGGAAGGAGGCGGTGGGCGCCCCCTCGGACGTCCCGCTCGACTCGTGGTAGGAGACCAGCTCGCGGCGCGGGACCGCGACCATGCCGAAGGGGTAGCTCGCGCGCAGGTCGTCCTTGGTCGTGAGCGGCAGGCCCTCCAGGTCGGCCAGCCCCCCGGGGAGGTCGTCCCCGAGGCGCCCCCGGTAGAAGTCGCTCCGCCCGGCCCTGCGGAGGACCTCGGGCAGCCGTTTCTCCCACATTCCTTTCAAGCCGTCAAAATCGGACCATTCTCCGATACTCGGAAAATCACCAGTGTTCATGCGTTTTCTTTCCCTAAACGAAGGACGGGGACCCGACCAATACCAGCGGACACCAGAAAATTTCCGAAGTCATGATTCCCGCGGGTGATTACAGGGAAACTAGCACCCTGCCCCCTCCGGACACTCCCCCGAAGGAAGACAAGTGCTCATTTCCCGCAACCTACGCCAAATCTGACCTGCGCCTGGACCCACCGGCCCTTCGCTGGCCGCCCGCTTTGTCCGCGCACCGTCAAGGCGTTCTCGAAATGTCCTTTTGCACCACCGCCGGAAGGTTTCCATGGGGTTCACCCTGCACTACGAAGCACTGATGAGAGATTCGTCCTCGATCCGCCGGGGATGCGGATTCTCACTGGCGTGCGTGGTCTGCGGACGCTGGAAGGAGGACGGCCCGGCGAACCGCTGCCACGAATGCGGCGGCGCGATCGACGCCATTCACGACCTCGGTTCCGTAGCCCTGGAAACCGGACGCGACCCGCTCCGGTCCTACTTCGACCTGCTCCCCCTGCGTTCGCGGAGCAGCCTCTCCTGGGTCGGCGAGGGGAACACCCCCTGCCTGCCCGCCGAGGAGTTCGGCCGCCGCGTCGGGCTCTCCCGCCTCGTCCTGAAGGACGAGAGCGCCAACCCCACGCGCAGCACGAAGGACCGCATCGCCTCCGTGGGCCTGTCCCGCCTCACCGAGCTCGGCGTGAAGCGGTTCGTGATGGCCTCCACCGGCAACAGCTCGACCTCCTACGCCCGCGCGGTCCAGCTCCTCGGCGGGATCGAGCTGGCGCTGTTCTGCGGACGGCGCTTCCACCACCGCCTCAACTACCCGGACCACGACGCGGTCTCGACGTACCTGGTCGAGGGCGACTTCGTCTCCGCCGGCGCCGCCGCCCGGCGCTTCGCCGAGCGCACCGGGGCCTTCTTCGAGGGCGGGTTCTTCAACCTCGCGCGCCGGGAGGGCCTGAAGCTGGCCTACCTGGAGGCCTTCGACCAGATGTCCGAGCCACCCGAGTACGTGTTCCAGGCGGTCAGCAGCGGCATGGGCCTCCTGGGCGCCTACAAGGGCGCGCTGGAGTACCGGTACCTGGGCAGGCTTCCCGCACTCCCCAGGTTCGTGGCGGTGCAGCAGGAGACCTGCGCACCCATGGCCCACGCCTACCGGGAGGGGGCGTCCTCCATCTCCGAGCGGCACGTCGTCAGCGAGCCGCACGGCATCGCGGAGGCCATCCTGCGCGGCGACCCCACCCAGACCTACCCCTACATCCGGCACGTCTGCGGGACCACCGGTGGCCGGATCCTCGCGGTGGACGACACCGAGATCCGCGCGGTCCGCGACCTGCTGGAGGAGACCGAGGGGGTGAGCGTCTGCTACGCCAGCGCGACCGCCCTGGCCGGGGTGGTGCGGATGCGGCGCGAGGGCGCACTCCCCCCGGACGCGTCGGTCCTGGTCAACCTCACCGGCGGCGACCGCACCGGGTGGGCGTCGCCCTCCCGGTACCGCGTCGTGGACGCACGCTGGCCCGAGGGGCCCGTGGGCTGGGACGGGGACCTGCCGGCCGCCGACGTCGCCCGCACGACACCGGAGGAGAGCGACGCATGCGTGAGGTGACCGTCATCGGCGGGGGGATCATCGGCGCCGCCACCGCGTGGAGGCTCACCCTCGCGGGAGCACGCGTGACCGTCCTGGAGCGGGAGCCCGCCCCGGCCAGGGGCACCAGCGCCGCCTCGTTCTCCCGCGCCACCGCGTTCGGCAAGGCGCCGCGGACCTACTTCGAGCTCAACCGCGCCGGGGTGCGGGAGCTCCACCGGCTGCACGACGAGGGCGTTCCCGGGTTCCGGCCGTGCCCGAGCCTGGTCTGGGGAGACGGCTCCCCGAAGCTGGCGGAGGCCGTCGCCGCGGCGGCGCGCACCGGCTACGAGGCCCACTGCGCGGCCCCGGAGGACGCGGGGCTCCCCGAGGGGGCCGACCGGGCCGCGCTGCCGGCCCTGGTCGGCCGCCTCCCCGCAGAGGGGTGGGTCGACCTTCCGGCCATGGCGGTCTGGATGCTCGACCGGGCCCGCGACCACGGCGCCGAGGTCCGCTTCGGCGCGGAGGCCGCCGGGGTGCGCACCGGGGCGGACGGCGCCGTGCTCGGCGTCGGCCTCTCCGACGGCGGCCTGGTGGAGGCCGACGTGGTGGTCAACGCCGCCGGAGCACGCGGCCAGGAGGTCGCCGCCCTCGTCGGCGGACCACTCGCCCTGGACCCCACCCTCGGCCTCCTGGCCGACCTCCCGCTGCCCGGCGGAGCGGACACCATGCTGCTCGGCCCGGACGTCAGTATCCGCCCGGCGGGCCCGGACTCCGTGCTGGTGCGCTCGGACACCGTCGACGCCCGCCTCGGCGCCGACCACCCCTCCGACGCCCGACTCGACGACCTCGTCACGGAGCTGGTCGGGTGCGCCGCAGCCGTCCTTCCCCGCCTCTCCGGCGCCCGCCCGGAGGCGGTGCGCCTGGGGACGCGCGCCTACCCGGCCGACGGGCACGCCAGCGTCGGGTTCCTGAGCACCGCGCCCGGCTACTACGAGGCCGTGACCCACAGCGGGGCGACGCTCGGTCCGCTCCTCGGCAGGCTCGCCGCCGCGGAGATCCTGTCGGGCCGCCGCGACCCGCTGCTCACCCCCTTCACACCAGACCGGTTCCTCCGGAAACGCCCGGCCGAGGCCGGGGCCCACCACGCGACCGCGACCCAGTAGGAGAAAGACACCGATGACGGACACCATCACGAACGTGACGGCACCGCCCTCCAACAAGGCGGCCTACGACCATATCCACGAGGTCGTCGCCGGCGGGGTCAGCAGCAACATGCGGGCCAGGGGCGTCGTGAGGCCCCTCGTCGTCGAGTCGGCGTCCGGATGCCGCATCCGCGACGTCGAGGGCAACGAGCTGATCGACGTCAACATGGGGTACGGCCCCCACATCTTCGGCTACGCGGACCGCGAGGTCACCGACCAGATCGCCGACCAGTTCGGCCGGGGTCACCTCACGGGGCTGCCGCACCGCCTGGACCGCGCCGCGGCGGGCCTGGTGGCCGAACTGGTCCCCGGCATCGAGCAGCTCCGGTTCGCCAACTCCGGCACCGAGGCGCTGATGTCGGCGGTGAGGCTGGCTCGCGCGACCTCGGGACGGCCCCTGCTCCTCACCTTCGAGGGGCACTACCACGGCTGGAGCGAGACCCTCCTGCGCCGCCCGGCGCCCGAGGGGGACCGCCCGCTGCCGGGCGCGGCGGGGATGATCCCCGAGGCGGCGCACCACACGATCCAGGTGCCCTGGAACGACACGGCCGCGGTGGAGCGGGTGTTCGCCGAGCACGGCGCGGAGCTGGGCGCGGTCATCTGCGAGCCGGTCCTCGGCAACGTCGGGGTGGTGCCCCCGGCACCCGGCTTCCTGGAGCTGCTGCGGCTCCGCACCCGGGAGAGGGGCGCGGTGCTGATCTTCGACGAGGTGATCACCGGGTTCCGCGTGGCACGCGGAGGCGCCCAGGAACGGTACGGGGTCGTCCCCGACCTGACCGTGCTGTCCAAGGTGATGGGCGGGGGCTTCCCCGTCGCGGCCTTCGGCGGCTCCCGCGAGGTCATGGAACCGCTCACCACCTACGAGGCGTTCCACGCGGGCGTCTACGCGGGCAACCACGCCGCGCTGCGCGCCGTCACCGCCACGCTGACCAAGATCCGGTCCGCGCCGGACCTGTACGGCGACCTGGAGGCGCTCGGGGCGTACGCCGAGGCCCGCGTCCGCGAGGCCGCCACCGCCGCCGGGCGGAACGTGCTGGTCGAGCGGGTCGGATCCGTCCTGTCGATGGCCCTGCTGGACGACGCGTCGGCGGTGGACAGGGCGGGGCACCGCGCCGTCCAGACGGCCTGCCAGCAGCGGGGGGTGTACTTCCACCCCGTCCCGGACGAGCCCTGGTTCCTGAGCACGGCGCACACCACGCAGGACATCGACACGGTCGCCGGCGTGCTGAAGGAGTCGTTGGCACAGGCCCCGGCCGCGGAGGGCGTCCGTTGACCGCGGCCCCGGGGGTGAACGCCACCGTGTACGACAGGTGCGCGCACGGCTACGACCCCCACATCGCGTTCTTCCGGACGTTCGGCAGGCGCCTGGTGGACCTCGCCGGTCCGGCTCCCGGCGAGCGCGTGCTCGACGTCGCCACCGGGCGGGGAGCGTGCCTGTTCCCGGCCGCGGAACGCGTCGGTCCCGCGGGCAGGGTCGACGGGGTGGACCTCTCCGTGACGATGGTCGAACTGCTCACCTCCGACATCGGGGCGTGCGGCACCGCCAACGCCTCCGTGACGAGGATGGACGCCCAGGCACTGACCGTGCCCGAGGCCTCCTACGACGTGGTGCTGTGCGCCTTCGCCCTGTTCGTCATGCCTGATCCGCGGGCCGCGGTGGCCGGTTTCCGCCGGGCGCTCAGGCCGGGCGGGCGCTGCGCGGTGTCGGTCCCGACCGCCACACTGGTGCCGGGCGACGTCGAGGAGGTCAGGGAGGTCTTCCACTCCTACGCCGCACGCGCGGGCCATGCGGCCGGGCAGCGCGGAATCTACTCCACGGACCCTGCGGCACTGCTGGAGGAGGCGGGTTTCACCGACGTCCGCGCCTCCGAGGAGGTCGCGCGGTTCGTCTTCCGCGACGTCACCGCGTGGTGGGAGTGGACCTGGACGACCGGGATCCGGTCCTTCTACGAGAGCCTCCCGGCGGACCTGCTGGAGGGGCTGCGGCGGGAGGTCTTCGCCCTGCTCGAACCGACGGCGACCCCTGACGGGCTCCCGCCGGGGACGGACCGCCCGCGCTTCGCGACGGCGCGGCGGCCGGAGTCGGACGGCTGACTCCCCGCCGGTGCCGCGGACGGCGCCACCGGCGGGGCCACGGGGTGGGAACGCGGTGCGTCCGCGTGCCCACCCCCTTGTCTGGAACTCGGTTACGGGTTACCTTGGCATTGATGTCAGAACCACTACACACCACCGTCCCGGACGATCTCGTGAACGCCGCGGTCCGCGCCTCCGAGACCCTGGGGAAGGACGTGGCCGACGTGCCCCTGGTAGCGATCGCGGAAGAGGCGGGCGTCTCCCGCAGCACCCTGCTGCGGCGCGTCGGGGGCTCCCGCAGGACGCTGGACGAGGCGGTACGGGCCTCCGGCGTCGACCCGGGCGGGAGGCCGCCGGTCCGGGAGCGCGCGATCGGGGCCGCGGCGCGGCTGATCAGCGACCAGGGCCTCGCCTCCGCCACCCTGGACGCGGTCGCCTCCTCCGCCGGGTGCTCGGTACACAGTCTCTACGCGGCCTTCGGCGGCCGGGACGAACTCCTCCTCGCCGTGTTCGAGCGGTACAGCCCCATCCTCGACCTGGAGGCCGCGCTCGCCCGGACAGGAGAGGACCTCGGCGCACGCGTCCACGGGATCTACCGCCTCATCGGCGCCGGGCTCAGCCGGGAGCCGCGCGTGGCGCCCGCCATGCTGGCCGACGTGTTCGCCCGTCCCGACGGGCCCGCCGCGGGGATCCTCGCCCGCCACGTCTTCCCCCGCATGCTCGCGGGGTTGGGAGGCTGGCTCGCCGAGGAGGTCTCCGCCGGACGCATCCGCGACCTGCCGGTACCGCTGCTCATGCAGCAGCTGATCGGCCCGATCGCCGTCCACGCGATGCTGCGCCCCGCCCTGCGCAGCGTGCCGGGTGCGGCGTTCCCCGACCCGGAGGAGACGTGCGCGGTGTTCGCGGACGCGTTCCTCAGGGCCGCCGCGACCCCGCCGGAGTCGCGCGTACAGGAGTGAGTGATCCGAGGAGCCGACCATGGACAGCCCGCCCACCGCCGCAGCCGCCGACACGACCGCCGCCCCGCCGGGGACCCGCTCGCCGGCCCGCGAGCACGGCGCGCGGCGTCGCCGTCCGGACGCACCGACGACACCCCGGGAGTCCCGATGACAGACCGTACGACGTGCGCGATCATCGGCGGCGGCCCCGCCGGGATGGTCCTGGGCCTGCTGCTGGCCCGTGCCGGTGTCGAGGTGACGGTGCTGGAGAAGCACGCCGACTTCCTGCGGGACTTCCGCGGGGACACCGTGCACCCCTCCACGCTGGACCTGTTGGACGAACTCGGCCTGGGCGAGCGGTTCGCGGCGCTCCCCCAGAGCAGGGTGAGCGAGATCGGGTTCCCCGTCGGCGGCGGACGCCTGGTCACCATCGCGGACTTCCGCCTCCTGAGGGCGCGCCACCCCTACGTGGCGATGGTCCCGCAGTGGGACCTGTTGAACCTGCTCGCCGAGGCCGGGCGGGAGGAACCCCGCTTCACGCTCCGCATGAACACCGAGGTCACCGGCCTGGTGCGCGAGTCCGGACGGGTCGTCGGCGTGAGCTGCCGGGCCCGCGCCGGGGCCGGGGAGGACGGAGGCGCGGAGGGGACCGGGGAGCTCAGGGCCGACCTGACGGTGGCCTGCGACGGCCGTTGGTCGCTCGCGCGCCGCGAGGCGGGCCTGCCCACCCGGGAGTTCCCGGTGGGGATCGACGCCTGGTGGTTCCGACTGCCCGGCGGACCCCGGGACAGCGTCGCCCTGACCCCCCGCGCGGGCCGGGGGCGGTTCGTCGTGGTCATCCCGCGCGAGGGCTACCTCCAACTCGCGTACATCGGGCGCAAGGGCTCCGACGCGGAGCTTCGCGCGCGGGGCATCGGGGCCTTCCGCGAGAACCTGGACGAGCTGATGCCGGAACTGGCCGGCCGCATAGGGTCCCTGACGTCCATGGACGAGATCAAGCACCTGGACGTGCGGGTCGACCGGCTACGGCGCTGGCACGTCGACGGGCTGCTGTGCATCGGCGACGCGGCGCACGCGATGTCCCCGATCGGGGGCGTGGGGATCAACCTCGCCGTGCAGGACGCCGTGGCCGCCGCCACCCTGCTGGCCCGGCCCCTGCTCGACCGCACGGTCACCGTCCGTGCCCTGGCCGCGGTCCGCAGGCGCCGCCTCCTGCCGACCGTGGGCGTCCAGCTCCTGCAACGGCTGATGCACCGCGGGATGGTCGAGCCGATCATCCGGGGCAGGAGGCAGGGTCCGCCGGCTCCCCTGATCGCGCTCCTGACCCGCGTGCCCCGGATGGCGTACGTGCCCGCGCGCCTCATCGGGGTGGGTCTGCGCCCCGAGCACGCACCGGACTTCGCCCGGCGGCCCGCCCGCACGACCTGACCCGGGGGGCTCGCCCGGGGTCGAGGATCCGGGTGAGCCGGGGCCGGGTCAGGCCCCCGGGACGGGAGCCGGGTGGCCCCCGCCCTGTTCGCGCTCCGGCTCCGCCGTTCCGGAGGCGGGTGCGTCCTCCCCGGGCGCCGACACCGTCACCGGGTCGGGGACCGGTGCCGCACCGCGCCCCGCGGCGCGCCCCCCGAGCGACGCCAGAGCGACACCGCCGACCAGGAGCACGGCAGCCACCAGGCTCAGCGGGGTGATCCGCTCACCGAGCAGCAGGGCCGCCGAGGACATGCCGAACACCGGCACCAGCAGCGAGAAGGGGGCGACGGTGGACGCGTCGTAGTGGCGGAGCAGGAACCCCCACACCCCGAAGGCGAAGATCGTGGAGATCCAGGCGACGTAGACGATCGCGCCCACCCCGGTCCAGTCCAGCCCCCTCAGCGCGGCCATGCCCGCGTCGGGCCCCTCCACCAGCAGTGACAGGGCGAACAGCGGCAGCGGCGGCACCAGACTGACCCAGACCATCCAGCTCAGGGCGTCGGGGGGCGCGGCCTTGCGGGTCAGCACGTTGGACAGCCCCCAGAACGCCGCGGCGGCCACGACCAGCACGAAACCGAGCACCGGCCCCGTGGCGCCCTGGTCGTAGGCGGCGACGCCGATCCCTCCCAGGGCGACCGCCATCCCCGCGTACCGGACCGGTCCCGGCCGCTCTCCGAGGAAGACCGCGGCGAGGACCGCCGTGAACACCGCCTGGACCTGGAGGACGAGGGACGACAGGCCCGCGGGCATGCCCAAATCCATGCCGAGGAAGACCAGGCCGAACTTGGCCACGCCCAGGACCAGGCCCACCAGCAGGACCCAGCCCAGGGCCACGCGGGGGCGGCGGACCAGGAAGACCGCGGGCACGGCCGCCACCAGGAAGCGCAGGGCGGAGAACAGGAGCGGCGGGAAGTGGTCGAGGCCCACCTCGATGACGACGAAGTTGACTCCCCACACCAGGGCGACGAGGACGGCGAGGAACGTGTGAACGGGACGCATGGATCCGATGATGGGGGGACCCTGGATTAAGCACCAGCGAAAGGTCCTACATACTTCAATTCAGCAACGCTGAACAGTCGCCGGGGATCCTCCCGCCCGGCCCGACGAAGGACAGGCCCGTGCTCGACCTCTCCCGGCTCCGCGCCCTGCACGCGGTACACGTCCACGGTTCCGTCAGCTCCGCCGCCAAGGCGCTCGGCTACACGCCGTCGGCCGTCTCGCAACAGGTCGCCAAGCTCGAACGTGAGACCCGGACCACACTCCTGGAACGGCGGGGGCGCGGGGTCGTGCTCACCGACGCCGCCGGAAAACTCGTCGACACCGCGTCCCGGGTGCTCTCCCTCGTGGAGGAGGCCGAGGTGACCCTGGAGGAGCAGCGCGGCAGGCCCAGCGGGCGCCTGACCGTGGCCGCCTTCTCAACCGCAGCGCGGGGCCTGCTCCCCGGGGTGCTGGCCGAACTGGTGGCGACCCACCCCTCCCTCGACCTGCGCCTGTTCGAGGAGGACCCCCACGCCACCCCGCACATGGTCGCCCAGGGCACGGTCGACCTGGCCGTGGTCCACGACTGGGACATCGCGCCGATGACCGTCCCCGAGGGCGTGTCCCGGGCGGTCGTCGGAGAGGACCGGTGCGACGTCCTCCTGCCCCGCGACCACCCCCTCGCCGGAAGGGCCGTCCTCTACCGGGAGGACGTGGCGGACGCGCACTGGATCTGCCAGCCGCCCGGGACCGTCTGCCACGACTGGCTGACGCGCACGCTGCGCTCCGTGGGGGCCGAGCCCGACTTCGCCCACCACGTGGCCGAGTACCAGACCCAGATCGCCCTGGTCGGGGCCGGCCTGGGGATCGCCATGGTCCCCCGCCTGGGCCGGGGGGACATCCCCGACACGGTCGTGGTCAAGCCGCTGGACCCCGCCCCGGTGCGCGGGGTGTCCGTGCTCTGGCGCGAGGGGACCTCGCGCCGCCCCGCCGTCGCCGAGGCCGTCCGGATCCTGCGCGAGCACGCACGCGCCCTGTGACGTCCGCCCCTCCCACGGCGCTCCACGAACACGCCGGCGCCCACCGGCGCCCGGTGGCCGGCGGCTCCGCGGCCCGTCTCCCGGCGACGGGCCGCGCCGCCGAGAGCGGCCACGTGTGGGCACGCGTGGCCGCCGCCGGCCCGGGCACGGCTGCGGCCCACCCGGACGGCGCTAGGACCAGTGGGCGCGGACCCGGAAGCCCAGACCCGCCAGGCGCTCCGTCAGCGCGTCCCCCATGGCTTCGGCCGTGGTCACCTGTCCCGCCACGGGCGGGAGGTCGTCGAAGGCCAGGCACAGCGCGGACTCCGCGAGCATCCTCGCGGTCTCCCCGTAGCCCGGATCCCCGCCGGACACCTCCGTGACCACGCGCTCCCCGCCACCCTCGCCGAGGAACACCACCCTGAACCACGACCGCTCCCGCCGTTCCCGGGACGGCCCGTCCCCCGGGCCCCTGCGCCCCAGCAACCACTCGCGCGCGGGCGGCACCTGGGAGAGAGCCACCAGGGCCAGCGCACCCCCGGCGATCCCGAGCGCGCTCGGCAACCTCTCGACGGCGGCGTAGTGGCCGTAGGAGAAGTCGGGCCCGTAGCGTTCCAGCGCACGGGCGGACCGCAGGACGACCTGGGGGTCGACGGTCGGCAGGGGCAGGGCCCAGACGCCGAGCCTGCCCTCCCTGCGCGGAACGGCGGGCAGCCCCCGCACCCTGCGTCCGCCGTCACCGCTCCCGGCCCCGTGTCCCTCCCGGCGTTCCCGCTCCCGGCGCCGCCTCGCGGTCATCGCGCTGGGCCCCAGGCGCGAGAACGCCGTCACCGCCGAGTGGAACGTGCCCCCGGAGACGGTGGCCGAGGCGCTGACGAACCCCTCCACCCGGAGGGGCACCCCCTCGGGGAGCAGGCCGACCGTGAAGTGCACGCCGAGGTCGTGCGGGACGGAGTCGAAACCGCAGCTGTGCACGATCCGCGCCCCGGCAGCCTTGGCGACGGCGTGCCAGCGCAGGTAGGTCCGGTCGACGAACTCGGGTTCGCCGCACAGGTCGACGTAGTCCGTTCCGGCCCGCGCGCACGCGGCCACGAGTCCGTCGCCGTGGCGGAGGTAGGGCCCGACCGTCGTCGCGACCACCCGCGACGCCTCGGCCACCGCCCGCAGGGAGCCCGGGTCGTTCGCGTCCGCGGTGAGCAGGTCCAGCCCGGCCAGCGCGGGGTCGATCCGCACCAGTTCCGCACGAACGGCGGCGAGCCGGTCCGGGTCGCGTCCCGCGAGCGCCCACCGGGTTCCGGCGGGCGCGTTCCGGGCCAGGTACTCGGCGGTGAGCCCGCCGGTGAACCCCGTCGCCCCGAACAGGACCAGGTCGTAGCCGCGCCGGCGGGGACCGCTCGCGGACCCGGCCGCTGGTGTCCGGGCGCCGGTCATGCGGGCTCCCCCGCGAGGACCGGGCGCGGCGCGGTCGCCGCGCCGCAGGGGCTCCCGCCGAGCACCCCGCGGCGGCGGTCGGCGACCCGCACCCTGTGCACGCCCCCTACGGCGACCCTCTCCGGACCCGTGTGCGGCCGCGTGACGACGCCCCTGCGCACCGCCGGGCGGCCCCCGCCGACGACCGGCCGGGGGCGCCCGGGTGCGGCCGTGCCGCCGCGACGGCCGTCCGCGGTGCCCCGGCCGGCTGACGCCGACGGTTCCCGCTCGATCCCCTCGGTGGGAATCCGGTTCGCCCTCATCCCCGCCTCCCTCCTGACGCGCTGTCCAGATCGGAGCCGCATCGTATCCGCCCGCGCCGCGGGGAACACACCTGTGTCCGGCCCGGGCGGGCGCGCCCCCGCGCACCTCCCGCGCCCGCGTCGTTCGGGGCTCGGAGGCCACCACTTATGCCTTGACAGGCATATAACCAGTAAGGCATATTAACTGCATGCCCGACCTCTTCTCCGTTCTGGCCGAGCCCAGCCGTCGCCTCATCCTGGACGCGCTGCGCGAGAGCGAGGGGTTGTTGGTCAAGGACCTGGTCGCCCTGCTCGGCCTGTCCCAGCCGAACGTCTCCAAGCACCTGCGCGTCCTGCGCACCGCCGGGCTCGTCACCGAGAGCCCCGAGCGCCAGGGGCGCCGCTACCGCCTGCGGGCGGAGGGACTGCGCGACGTGGACGCGTGGCTGGACCCGTACCGCACGTTCTGGACGGCCAGGCTCCACGACCTGGGCGACCACCTCGACTCCACCCGTCCACAGGAAGGTCCACGGCAATGACCACGCACGTCCGCGTCGACGCGAGCACTCCGGGCGCACACGTCCTGCACTTCACGCACCGCTACCCGCACCCCAGGACGGCCGTCTGGACCGCCCTGACGACGGGCGAGGCGCTCAGCCGCTGGTTCCCCTGCGCCGTGGAGATCGACGCGCGCGAGGGCGGGGCACTCACGCTGACCTTCCCCGGGGAGGCGCCGGAGACGGCCGCCATCACCGAGTTCGACCCGCCGAGCACCCTTGCGTTCCACTGGGCCGGCGAGGACCTGCGCTGGACCCTGGAAGAGGACGGGGACGGATGTGTGCTGCGCCTGTCCAACACCGTCGTCGACCCGGAGTGGACCGCGAACACGGCCGCCGGTTGGGACGTGTGCCTCGAAGGCCTCTCGGCGGCCCTCGACGGGCGCCCGCCCCCCCAGGGGGCAGGCCCGAACGAGGCACTGATCGCGCACTACAGGAACCTGCTCGGCACCGGATGAGCCGGGGCGGCCCCACCACTCGCAGGGCGCCGACCGGGCAGGGGCCCAGCACCGCCTCCGGCGACGGGCGGCCCCCCGCGGCTAGGCTCCGGTCATGACAGCAACAACGTTCGACCCCCGCGCCCTGCTCGCGGAGAGCCGGCTCGGCGTCCTCGCGACCATCAAGGCGGACGGGCGCCCCCAACTCTCACCCGTGATGCCCTTCTACGACCGGGAGGCCGGAGTCATCCACGTCTCGATCACGGAGGGGCGCGCCAAGACGGCGAACCTCCGGCGGGACCCCCGGGCCACGCTGGAGGTCACCAGCGCCGACGGCCGCGCGTGGGCCACGGCCGAGGGCATCGCGTCCCTGACCGGACCGGGCACGTCCCCCGACGGCCCCGAGGTCGAGGCACTGGTCGGCTACTACCGCCTCGCCGCCGGCGAGCACCCGGACTGGGACGAGTACCGGGCGGTGATGGTCTCCGACCGCCGGGTCCTCATGACGATGACGGTGGACCACGTGTACGGCGCCAGCCTGCGCTGAAGGCGCCCGGACGCCGTCCCGCCGCGGACACGGGCGGAGGGAGGGGCCGCCGGACGGTGGACCCCTCCCCGCCTCCACGGCGTCCGGCCGGGCCCCCGCGCACCCGCTGCGCACCCTCGGACAGCGGGGCTCCGGGGCCCGCCCACCCCCTGCGTGCCGTCCCCTGCTCTCCCGGCCGCAAGCTCCGCGCACCCCGAGCCCCGCAGCACCCCGAGCCCCGCGCACCACCGCATTCCCCTGCACTCCTGGGGACGTTCCACGCCCCTCCCATCCCTTGCGTCTCTTGACCCCCCGAGCCCC
>NZ_JAUZMY010000042.1:0-48602 GCF_036327455.1 Nocardiopsis codii
GGGGCCTGTTGCACCTGAGTGCTCGTCGAGCATCACCGCGAGCCTACCGCCCCGGGCGGACACTCGGGAGATGCCGAACGAAACCGAACAACACAGGATCTAGTGGTGTTTTAGAGAGCCTGATCAACGTGGAGTTCTACACCGGGGTCGGCACGACCCTCGACATGCCCGTCATGCTGCCGCCGGTCCCGAACGTGGTGGACCTGAGCAACAAGAAGGTCCTCGTCGCGGACGACGTGGCCGACACGGGCAGGACCCTCAAGCTGGTGCACGACTTCTGCGCCGAGCACGTCGCCGAGGTGCGCAGCGCGGTCGTGTACGAGAAACCGCAGTCACTCATCAAGTGCGAGTACGTGTGGAAGCACACCGACCGGTGGATCAACTTCCCGTGGTCGGTGGAGCCGCCCGTCGTCCACCGCCCGGACCAGGTCCGGGACTCCTGACGGGTGCCGCCCTCCCCGGGCGACGGCTGTCGCGGCCACCCCGGGGGGCTTGGTGTCCGCGGGGCTCCGCCGACGTCGCGGCGGCGCGTCCGGGAACCGGGCCCGGGGCGCGCCCCTCCGCCGGCGGCGGCCCCGGCGTGTGAGCGGGCGCCCTGGTCGCGGACACGGCCCCGGTGCGGCTCAGATCCGCTGCACCGACAGGAGGCCGACGAACGCGTCGAGGTCACCGGCGCGGTCGGTGAACTCCGCGGCCCGGCAGGAGGAGGCGATGATCATCTCGACGTCCGCGAACCACCGGGCGGACAGGCGCAGGGCGTAGTCTTCCCCGTCGACGCCGGTGTAGTCGAGCGCCACCGTCCGGAACAGGGCGGTGTCCCCGCTCGCGTCCTCGACCGCCACGTACGGCTCCTCCGTGACCCCGACCTCGCCGACCTCGGCCTCCAGGACGCCGACCCACCCGTCGATGGTGTCGTCCGGGTACCCGGTGGCGCCCTCGGCGTTCTCGGCGGCGTTCTGCTGGAGCGTGACCTGGCAGGAACTGGTCTCGTGTCGGAACTGGTGGATGCCGTTCTCGTCGAAGACCACCGTCTCCCAGCCCGGGGCGGGCGTCGGGACCCCCCAGGCCGCGCGCCCGGGGTCCGCCTGGTCGGCGGACGGCGACGCGTCCGTCGAAGCGCCCCCCTCCGCCTCCGGCTCCTCACGTTCCGGGGAGGGCGCGGCGGCGGGTTCGGGGGTGGGCGACATGTCCTCTCCGGGGCCCAGCGGGGGCAGGCAGGCGGTCGTGGAGAGGGCCAGTGCGAGGAGCGCGGCGGCACGTACGTGGACAAGTCTCTTCGTCGTCATGTCCCCATACTCGGGACGGCGGGGCCGCCGTCCGTGAGTAGGCGTACTCACACGGATGGCCGGGTCCGGCCCGAACCGGAGTGCCGTCTCCGGCATCAGCGCGGCAGAACGGCAGAACGGCAGAACGGCAGAACGGCAAGACAACGGGACAACGGAACAGCGGGGAGGCCCGGGGCCCGGAGGTCACCCCCGGGCGCTGCGCAACCGTTCCGCCAGCCAGGGCGGCACCCGCCCCGAGTCCCTGGGGTAGTAGCGGGCGTCCAGGGCGTAGCTGAACGCCGGCGGCGGCACGGAGAAGTCGGGCTCGTCGTCCCGGTCGTAGACGACCCGCCAGCCCCCGGCCCGCTCCAGGACAAGTTCCGCACGGAACCAGGCCCCCCGGCCCTCGGAGTAGGTGGCCGACCGCAGGTCCGCCAGCGCGGCGCGCAGCTCCTCGTCCAGCCCCAGCTCCTCGTCCCCCGCGGGGCCGGTGGCCACGATGGTTCCGCCCGCGTAGCCGACCAGAGCCCGGTAGGACAGGCGCAGGCGGTCCCAGTCCCGCCGACCCGCCGCTGCGCGCAGCAGGAAGCCGATCCGGTCGAGCAGGGCGACGCGCCCCTCCGGGTCCGGCCGCAGGGGCGGGATGCTGGGCGTCCCGGCAGGGCCGGGCCACGGGGGGTCGAAGGCGGACGCGTCGTCCAGCAGCGCGGCCCAGGCGGGGCGCCACCCGGGTGAGCGCGCCGCCATCTCGTCGGCCAGGAACCCCAGGTTCTCGGGGGTGCCGTCCGACGCCCCGTTCTCCCAGGTCGGCCAGTGGTCGTAGACGCGCTCCAGCAGGACCTCCCGTGGGGAGGCGGTGATCCGCGCGAAGAGCCAACGGCCTCGTTCGGGGTGCGCTTCCTGCCGCCGCAACCGTTCCAGCAGTTCGGGCAGGCCGGTGTCGGAGGGCACGTCGGACCCGTCCTCCGAGGTGAGGCCCCAGGCATGGGGGGCGCGGAAGACCAGGACGCAGACGTCGCCGCTCCCGCCCGCGACCCGGTCGCCCACCGCTGCGGCGAGCGCAGCCACCTCGGAGAGGAGGGCCGCCCCGGACGCGGACCCCGCGGGCGGATCCACCCCTTCCGCCGGTCGCGGAGGGCCGTCGTCCGCGGCCCCCGGTGCGCCGGAGGGCCCCGGTCCGGGAGCGGACCGCGCCTCCCCCGCCCCCTCCGTGATCCACGGTTCGGCGTCGGAGACACCCCGGCCCGTGCCCCGGTCCGGGGACCGGGGCACCCCGAGGACCGTCACGGCCTCCGGCCGCGTGAACTCCCCTGCGGACCGCATGGCGTCGCCGACCAACAGCAGCTGCTCGCCCAGGCCGACGGCCGGACAGCCTCCGGAGGCGGGACCGCCCTGACCTGCCGGGAGCACGTGAGGCTCGGAGTCCCCCGTCAGCCCGAGCCCGCGCGCGCACTCCAGCGCGCGTTCCGTGTCGGTGTCCCCCGTGTGCTCCAGGTACCCGATCACCGCGCCCAGGGAAGCGGCATCCACCGCGTGCTCCTCGGCGCGGGCCACCAGGGTCGCCAGCGCCTCCCGCAGCGGCCCCCGGCCGAACCCGTCCGTGTCCGGGTCCAGGATCTCCATGCGCCACACCAGCATGTCCGCGTCAGCCCCCTCCACCGCAGGGCCGAGGCCGTCGTCGTCCCAGTCGTCGGGGTAGGCGGTACGGGCCCAGGCGCCGTCCCACCAGTAGGCGAAGTCCGGGCACGGGACCCGTTCGAGCCACTCCCACGGCAGCCAGTCGGGCGCTCCCTCGAACGGGTCCACCGGACGCGGCCACCCCCGCTCGGGCGACCTGAAGCGGTGGGCGCCGACCAGCAGGAACCGCCCCCCGGCCACCCTGGCCAGCCGGAACCCGTCCCCGTCCGCGCTGTCGCCGCGCCGGACCACGCCGTCCTCGGCCACGCAGTCGGCGAGGCCCAGTCCGGCGCACACCGCCGCGTACACCCCGGTCCTCGCCCAGAGGAGCTCCGGACCGGGCAGGTCGGAGGGAAGTCCTGGCCGGTGGAACGCCATCGTCGGGCCTTTCTGGGGGATCTGTCCTGGAACCGTCTTCCTACCCCGAAGCCGGGTGGAGGCGCGCTCAGTCCTCGGCCTCGCCTCGGGGACCGGCACGGCCGGCCTCGCGCCCCGCCTCGAAGGCACCCTCCGTCCGCAGGGCCTCCTCGGCGCGCGCGGCCATCCGCCTCCGCTGGGGCAGCACCGTGTACTTCGGATCGGCGGCGGACTGCTTGCCGGCGTGGAAGACCCCCAGCCGGGTGCAGGCGGAACCGGCGAGCAGGGCGGCGCCGCTCAGCGCGGAGACCGTCCGGCTCCGGCGCCCCAGCACGGCCCCTGCCGCGCCCGCCAGGGTCAGGGCCTCGGCCGCGCGGACGAAGACACCCGCGGTGCCCAGCCGGTACGGTTCGCCGGCCAGTCCCATGCGGCGCCGCATGGCGGTGAACACCGCGGTCTCCACGAGCGCACCGCCCACGGCGGCCCGGCGCGCGGGTCCGCTCTGCGCGGTCGGCGCGACCACCAGCCCCGCCCCTCCCGCCGCGGCCACGGCCGAGGCGGCGAACACGAACGGCATGTGTCGGTACCCCTCGTGCCAGGAGGGCACGGCGGTGTCGCACACGAGGGGCGCCGTGTAGGTGGCGACGAGCGGTCCGAGGGCGGCGGCGCCGAGGGTGGCGGCGCGGCCGATCCGGGGGAACCACCCCGTCGCGGCGGTCACCGCGGCGGCCCCGGCGAGCGGCCCGTACCCCGTCAGGATCCACGTCCCCACGCTCATCGGGGAGGTCGGCTTGACCACCCGGAGCATGTTCAGGAAGCGCTCGGGCCGACCCAGGTCGTGGACGAGCGCGACCACGGAACCCGAGATCGCGGCGAGGGCCGTGTACTTCAGCGGGCGCGCCAGGGCGTCGCGGCCGGTCAGCTCGGCCCCGGCCGCGAGGACCGAGGACGCACCCGCCAGTCCGCCCAGGAAGAGGTACCCGCCGATGTCGGGGGCCTCCCACACCACCTGGTTGAGGACGGGCCTCCCGTAGTAGGAGCGGAACTCGGCGTCCGGCACCCGTGTGGGCTCGCCGCGCCCGCCCCGCCGCCCGCCGTGCCGACGGCGCTGCTCCTCCCCGACCACCCGCGCGCTCCCGGTGACCGCGTCCCGTCCCGGACGCTGCCCGCGCACGCCCTCCCTCGTCACGTCCGACGTGCTCACCGTCGCCTCCCCGCGAACGCGGCGGCCGCTCCGACCAGCAACGCGACGGCCGCCACGCCCGCGTGCGCCCACATCGACGGCAGGTCCCGGGTGGTGACCACCGGGTCCGGCGGCATCCCGTAGACCTCCGGTTCGTCCAGCAGCAGGAAGAAGGCCGCGTTGCCGCCCACACCGTCGCCGGGGTCCTCGCCGTACAGCCGGGCGGAGGAGACCCCCGCCCCGTGGAGGGCCTCCAGGCGACTCGCCGCACGCTCACGCAGCTCGTCCAGGTTCCCGAACTGGATGGAGTCGGTGGGACAGGCCTTCGCGCAGGCGGGCTCCAGGCCGTCGCCGATCCGGTCGTAGCACATGGTGCACTTCCAGGCCCGGCCGTCGTCCTCGCGCCGGTCGATGACGCCGTAGGGGCAGGCCGAGACGCAGTACCCGCAGCCGTTGCAGATGTCCTGCTGGACGACCACGGTGCCGAACTCGGTACGGAAGAGCGCGCCCGTCGGACAGACGTCCAGACAGGCGGCGCTGGTGCAGTGCTTGCACACGTCCGACGCCATGAGCCACCGGAACTCCCCTCGCCCGTCCTCACCGGTGGAGGCCCCGGGGAGTTCGAGGGAGGGCATGCCGAGGTCGACGGGCGCGGGGCGCCCCACACCCGGGTCCTGGTGTCCCAGCGGTCGCCGCTGCTCGACGAACGCCACGTGCCGCCAGGTGTCCGCGCCCAGGCCGACGCTGTTGTCGAACGACATCGCGGTGAAGTCCAGACCGTCCTCGGGGACGGCGTTCCACTCCTTGCAGGCGACCTCGCAGGCCTTGCAGCCGATGCACACGCTGGTGTCGGTGAAGAACCCGACCCGCTCGCGCTGTTCGTCCCCGTAGCCGGGCCCGGTTCCTGCCTCTCCCGGGTCCCCGCCGTCCCTCTCGCTCCGCACGACCACGGTCACACCTCCGTTCCGGTCCGCTCGGTGACCCCGGCGCGCTCGCGGTACGCGCGCACCAGCTCCGCCCGGTCCGCGCCGCGCGGCCTGCGCCCCGGGACGATGTCGGCGGTGAGCGCCTTGACCTCCTGGATGTGCGTGTTGGGTTCGAGCGCGATCGACATGAGCTCGTTGGCGGCGTCACCGGTCGTGTAGCCGTTGGGGCCCCAGTGGTAGGGGAGACCGATGGTGTGAACGACGCGCCCCTGTACCCGCAGGGGCGCCATCCGGTCGGTGACCAGTACGCGCGCCTCGATCGCGGCGCGGGCGGTGATCAGCGTGGCCCAGCCCCCGTGCTCCAGTCCGCGCTCGGCGGCCAGCTCGGGGCCGACCTCGCAGAAGAAGGCGGGCTGGAGCTCCGCGAGGTAGGGCGTCCACCTGCTCATGCCCCCGGCGGTGAAGTGCTCCGTGAGGCGGTAGGTGGTCACCAGGTACGGGTAGACGTCCGCTCCGGGGGACCCCGCGTCCGGGTGGTACCGGTTGAACGCGTGCGGGTACAGGATCCGGGTGGGGTTGCGCTGCTGCCCGTAGAGCGGGTTCTCGAACGGGGTGTCCTGCGGCTCGTAGTGGGTGGGCAGCGGCCCGTCGTGGAGGCCGGTCGGGGCGTACAGCCACGCCCGGCCGTCGGCCTGCATGATGAACGCGTCCGTCCCGCTCAGGGCCTCCACCCCCCTCGCCCCTTCCGGGGGCCGGTAGTCCGGCGGCTTCTCCCGCTCGAAGTCGGGGACGTCGTGGCCGGTCCACCGACCGCGTTCGGCGTCCCACCACACCAGGGCCTTGCGCTCGCTCCAGGGCCTGCCGTCCGCGTCGGCCGACGCCCGGTTGTACAGCAGCCGCCGGTTGGAGGGCCAGCTCCACGCCCACTCGGACGCGACCCAGTCCTGCTCCGACCCGGGCCGGCGGCGTGCCGCCTGGTTGACGCCGTCGGCGTAGACCCCGCAGTAGATCCAGCAGCCGCAGCTCGTGCTGCCGTCCGCCCTCAGGTCGGTGTAGGAGCCGAGCGGGGCGCCGTCCGGGCCGCGGCCGTTGATCTCCGCCAGCACCGCCTCCGCGTCGGGGTCCCCGTGCTCGTCGATCGGGTAGTCCCAGGTCAGTTCGAGCAGGGGGAGGTCCCGGTCGAGTCCCGTGTCGGCGAGGAGCGAGCGCAGCATCGCGCCGAGCCGGTGGACGAACCACAGGTCGCTGCGCTGGTCGCCCCGGGGGAGCACAGCGCGGTCCCGCCACTGGACCGTGCGGTTGGTGTTGGTGAAGGTGCCCTCCTTCTCTGTGTGGCAGGCCGCGGGGAAGAAGAACACCTCCGTGCCGATCTCCTCGGTGCGGAGCTCGCCGGACTCCACCTCGGGTCCGTCCTTCCACCACGTGGCGCTCTCGATGAGGGAGAAGTCGCGGACGACCAGCCATTCGAGGTTGGCCATGCCCATCCGCTGCGCACGGCTGTTGGCGGAGCCCACGGCCGGGTTCTCGCCCATGAGGAAGTAGCCCTTGCACTCCCCCCGGATCTGCGCCATGACCGTGTCGTAGGTGCTGTGCGACCCGGTCAGGTGCGGCAGGTGGCCGAAGCGGTAGCCGTTCTCCTCGGTGGCGTGGTCTCCCCACCAGGCCTTGAGCAGGCTGACGGTGTAGGCCTCCATGTGCGTCCAGAAGCCCTTGTAGGAGGCGCCGTTGGTCTTCACGTACTGCTCCAGGGACCCCTCGTGCGCGACGTGGGGCATCGGCAGGTACCCGGGCAGCAGGTCGAACAGGGTGGGGATGTCGCTGGACCCCTGGATGCTGGCGTGGCCGCGCAGGGCCATGATGCCGCCGCCCGGCCGGCCGATGTTGCCCAGCAGCAGCTGGAGGATGGACGCGGTCCGGATGTACTGGGAGCCGGTGGTGTGCTGGGTCCACCCCACCGCGTAGCAGAACGCGCTGGTGCGGTCCCGGCCGGAGTTGCGGGTGAGGTGGTCGCAGACCGTGGCGAACACCTCCCGGGACACCCCGCACACCTCCTCGACGGTCTCCGGGGTGTAGCGCGCGTAGTGCCTGCGGAGGATCTGGAACACGCACCGGGGGTCGGTCAGCGTGCGGTCCTCGCGGGGGACGCCGCTCATCACCGCGCCCCCCGAGCCCTGCTGCTCGGGGCGGCCCGTGCCGTGCACCCGGTCGAAGTTCGAGCGGTCGCCCGCGGCGGCGGCCACGGGAGCCCCGTCGTACATCCAGGTGGAGGTGTCGTAGCACCTGCCGTCGGCGTCGAAGCCGGAGAAGAGCCCGTCCAGGTCCTCGGTGTCACGGAACTCGTCGGAGACGATCGTCGCCGCGTTCGTGAACTCGAGGACGTAGTCGCGGAAGTACTTCTCCTCGGTGAGGACGTGGTTGACGATCGCGCCGAGGAAGGCGATGTCGGTGCCGGCCCGGAGGGGGACGTGCAGGTCGGCGAGCGCACTGGTGCGGCTGAACCGCGGGTCGACGTGGATGACGACGGCGCCGCGCGCCTTGGCCTCCATCACCCACTGGAAGCCGACCGGGTGTGCCTCGGCGAAGTTGGACCCCTCGATCACGATGCAGTCGGAGTTCTGGAGGTCCTGGAGGAAGGTGGTCGACCCGCCGCGTCCGAAGGAGGTGCCGAGCCCCGCGACCGTGGAGCTGTGGCACACCCGGGCCTGGTTCTCCACCTGGACGACCCCGAGCGCCGTGAACAGCTTCTTGATGAGGTAGTTCTCCTCGTTGTCCAGCGTCGCCCCGCCCAGGCTGGCGATGCCGAGGGTGCGTGCCACACGCCGCCCGTCGAACTCCTCCTCCCAGGTCTCGTCCCGGGTCCGCGCCACGCGGTGGGCGACCATGGTCATCGCGGTGTCGAGGTCGATCTCCTCCCAGTCGGTCCCGTAGGGGCGCCGGTACAGGACCTTGTCCTCGCGGGCGGACCCCGTGGTGAGCTGGAGGCTGGCCGACCCCTTGGGGCACAGGCGGCCCCGGCTGATCGGGGAGTCCGGGTCACCCTCGATCTGGATGACGCGCTCGTCCTTGACGTAGACGTTCTGGCCGCAGCCGACGGCGCAGTAGGGGCAGACCGACTTGACCACCCGGTCGGCGTCGGCGGTGCGGGGCCTCAGGTGCTCGGTGCGCCCGGACCTGGCCGCGGCGCCCCTGCCGAGGCGGTCGTCGCCGGTGGCCTGCCGGTACACCGGCCACGACTCGATCCACGTACGCACGCCCATGCTCGCCCCCGAACCGGCCCCAGGGGCCTGTCGACCTCTCCCGCTGACCCGCGGGCACAGGTCTCCACCGTCTGCGAGGCGCGGGTGGCGGCGGGAATGACACGCCGCTCATGGGACAGACATGGGGTGCGGCTGGCCCGGGCGTGTCGAAGGGCCGGGCGTCCGGGGGTTTCACGTGAAACATCGCGGCCGTCGCGGGGCAGGGCCCGGCGCGCCCGCCGGGAGGAACCATGACGACACGCCCCCGAACGGTAGGAAGCCTTTGCCGCGCGTTACCGGGCTCGGCGGTGGTCAGGTGCGAGGCTGGGGGAGCGACCATGACGACAGGTGGGGGACCAGTCACATGACCGACGTATCCAGCCAGGGGTCCGTGCCGGGAGACGACCGCGAAGTGCTCACGAACCGACAGGGGCACCCGGTCTACGACAACCAGAACCAGCGCACGGTCGGCGAGCGGGGGCCCGCCACCCTGGAGAACTACCAGTTCCTGGAGAAGATCAGCCACTTCGACCGGGAGCGCATCCCGGAGCGGGTGGTGCACGCGCGCGGCGCGACCGCGTTCGGCTACTTCGAGTCCTACGGCTCGTGGGGCGACGAGCCGATCGACCGCTACACGCGCGCCAAGCTCTTCCAGGGGAGGGGCAAGCGGACCGACGTCGCGCTGCGGTTCTCGACCGTCATCGGCGGCCGGGACTCCTCGGAGTGCGCCCGCGACCCGCGCGGCTTCGCCATCAAGTTCTACACCGAGGACGGCAACTGGGACCTGGTGGGCAACAACCTCGCGGTGTTCTTCATCCGCGACGCCATCAAGTTCCCCGACGTGATCCACGCCCTCAAGCCGGACCCGGTGACCTTCCGCCAGGAACCGAACCGCATCTTCGACTTCATGTCGCAGACTCCCGAGAGCATGCACATGCTGGTCAACCTGTTCAGCCCGCGCGGCATCCCGTCGGACTACCGGCACCAGCAGGGGTTCGGCGTCAACACCTACAAGTGGGCCAACTCCGCGGGGGACACGGTCCTCGTCAAGTACACGTGGATGCCCAAGCAGGGCGTGCGGAGCATGACCGAGGCCGACGCCGCCAACATCCAGGCGACCGAGACCGGCCACGCGACCAAGGACCTGCACGAGGCGATCGAGCGGGGCGAGTACCCCGAGTGGGAACTGCTCGTGCAGATGATGAGCGACGACGCGCACCCCGAACTCGACTTCGACCCGTTGGACGACACCAAGACCTGGCCGGAGCAGGACTTCCCGCCGAAGCCGGTGGGGCGGATCGTCCTCGACCGCAACGTCGCCAACAACTTCGCCGAGAACGAGCAGATCTCCTTCGGCACCGGCGTGCTCGTGGACGGCCTGGACTTCTCCGACGACAAGATGCTCGTCGGGCGCACCTTCTCCTACAGCGACACCCAGCGCTACCGGGTGGGGCCCAACTACCTCCAGCTCCCGGTGAACCAGGCCAGGAACGCGAACGTGCGCACCAACCAGCGCGACGGCCTGATGAACTACTACCAGGACGCCGCCGGGGAGAACCCGCACGTGAACTACGAGCCGTCCATCACCGGCGGCCTGCGCGAGGGGCAGTACCCCACGCACGACGAACAGGGGCCGGAGCTGCGGGGCAGGCTCACCCGCATGCGCATCTCCCGTACCAACGACTACGAGCAGGCGGGGCAGCGCTACCTGCTGATGGAGCAGTGGGAGCGCGACGACCTCGTCCTCAACTTCACGACGCTGCTCTCCCAGTGCGACCGGCCGATCCAGGAGCGCATGGTCTGGCACTTCCTCATGGTCGAGGACGACCTGGGTCTGCGCGTCGGCGCGGGGCTGGGCATCGGCCCGGACGACGTGGCCCAGCTGGGACCGCTCCGGAGCCAGACCCTGACGGAGGAGGAGCGCCGGCGTCTGGCCTCACTGGGCAGGAACGGGCCCCGCGACGTGGCGGGGCTGACCATGACCCACTGTGTGCCCGACCAGCGGCACGAGACCGGACGCTGAGGCCGCCGCCGTGGAACTGGGAACGACGCTCTCGCACGTCTCGTCGGCCGTCGGCCGGGGCCTGTTGGCCGGGTTGGCCGGAACCGCCGCCATGACGGTGTCGAGCACGGTCGAGGCACGGCTGCGGCACCGGGCGAACAGTTCGGCGCCGGCCGACGCCGCCGGGAAGGTGCTCGGCGTCCAGCCGACGGGCAACTCCGGGAAGAGCCGGTTCGGCACCGTCGTCCACTGGGGCTACGGCACCTCGTGGGGCGCGGTCCGGGGGCTGCTCGGCGCCGCCGGTCTGCACGGTCCGGCGGCCACGGCGGCGCACCTGGCCGTGGTGTGGGGAGGCGAGCAGATCGCCCTCCCCGCCACCGGCGAGGCTCCCCCCGTCTGGCGGTGGGGCGCCGGGGAGGTCGGGCTGGACCTGCTGCACCACGTGGTCTACGCCTGCACCACCGGCGCCGTCTACGAATGGCTCGACCGGAGCTGACACGACGACGGGGCGGAGGACCGGCGTACCGGTCCTCCGCCCCGTCGGGCGCCCGACCTATGCGGCGGGGGTGGGCTCGGAGTCGTCCACGTGCAGGTCGACGCCCTGGGGCTCCTTGACCATCGAGACGGCGACGAACGACACGGCGCAGGCCACCACGATGTAGGCGCCGATCGTCCACGAGGCGTCGAATCTGGTCAGCAGCAGCTCCGCGATCATCGGCGCGAACGCACCGCCGAGGATCGCGCCGAGCGCGTAGCCGATCGACACGCCCGAGTAGCGGATCTCGGCGGGGAACATCTCCGCGTACAGCGCCGACTGGGGCCCGTAGCTGAGGCCCATGCCGAGGGTGAACACGAAGACCGCGACGAAGTACATCAGGACGCTGCCGGTGTCGATCATGAACCACATCGGCACGGCCCAGGCGGCCAGCATCGCGTAGCCGATCTGGAAGGTGCGCACCCGGCCGATCCGGTCGCACAGCCAGCCGCCGTACAGGGTGGAGATCAGCCAGCCGAACGAGGCGAGCGTGGTCGCCAGCAGCACCGGCCCGCGGTCCATCCCCAGGCCGAACTCCTCGACCGGGCGGGACGCGTAGGTCGCGAGGAACGCGATCACGAGGTACCCGGCCGCGTTGTTGGCGAGGAAGATCAGCGCGGAGAGGACGACCTCCTTGGTGTTGCTCCGGAACAGCTGGCGCAGCGGCGCGGAGGCCTTGGCGCGGCGGTCCTGCATCAGCTTGAAGACCGGGGACTCCTCCACGGACTTGCGGATGAGGTGGCCGACGATGATCAGCAGGAAGGACAGCAGGAACGGAATGCGCCAGCCCCAGGCCAGGAACGCGTCCTGGCCGATGACCATGGTGATCGCCCAGACGACGAAGGTCGCCAGGATCATGCCGCAGGGAACGCCGATCTGCGGGTAGGCGCCGAAGTAGCCGCGCTTCTCGACCGGCGCGTGCTCCACCGACATCAGTGCGGCGCCGCCCCACTCGCCGCCCGCCGAGAAGCCCTGGAGGATGCGCAGGAAGATCAGGAGGATCGGCGCCGCCACGCCGATCTGGGCGTAGGTGGGCAGCGCGCCGATGAGGAAGGTGGCCAGCCCCATCATGACGAGGGTGGCGACGAGCACCTGCTTGCGGCCGAACTTGTCCCCGAGGGCTCCGGCGACGATCGCGCCCAGCGGTCGGAAGAGGAACGAGATGCCGATGGTGGCGAACGACAGGACCTGGGCCACCGCCGGGTTGGCCTCGGACAGCGGCGCGAGGAACAGAGGCGCGAGCACCAGGCCGGCGGCCTGCGCGTAGATGAAGAAGTCGTACCACTCGATGGTCGTGCCGACCATGGTGCCCGCCAGGACACGGCGCCGTTCTCTGGTCTCGACGGCGTTGGCCGGCGCTGAGGCCGCGGGGTCGGAAGGTGCCATTGCTGCTCCGTAGGTTCTCTGCCGACCGGGGGTCGGATTCTGCTGAGGGGCTCTGCCCCCGGGGCCGGGGAGGACGGCCGCCGGTCCGGGGCGCGGTCCCGGGCACCTGTCCCGTCCTCCGCGGTCACCTCGGAGGACGGCACGGCCCGAGCAGATGATGCGCCCTAGAACACCATGCCATGTGACACAGTGCACTTTTGACAACGGGTCCCCTTTATCGCAGATGAGAGGCCATCTCCTGACCGAACGGTCGGTGAGGGAGCGGGTACGGAACGGACTCCGGTCCCGGTCGTCGCCGCTGCCTGCCGCCCCGTGGCCGACGGCCCCGGGGCCGTCGGCGCGTCACCGTTCGGACGGGGCGCGCCGTGTCCGCCCACGTCAAAGGGGCCCATCGGTTCTCCCGATGGGCCCCTCCGACATGCGTTGCGGTGTGCGCCGCTTCGCGCGGCGCCTCCTCGTCCGGCCTGATCCGCCGCCGACCGCGTGCGCCCGGATCCGCCGTGCGGTTCAGGCCCCGGCGACGCCGAACTCGGCGTCCAGGGCCTCCAACTCCTTCTCGAACCGGGCGCGCAGGGCGGCCTTGCGGTCCGCGGGGAGCCAGGACGCGTCGACCCCGCCGAGAGCCATGGCGCGGAGCTGGTCCGCGGTGGCGCCGATGTCCTCGGACAGGATGCGGTACTCGGCGGCGAGGCTCGTCGGGAACATCCCCGGGTCGTCGGAGCACGGGATGACGTTCAGCCCCTCGTCGAGCATGGCCCTGATCGAGGCGCGCCGCCACGGCCGCCACGACCGGCGCGAGGTGGTGGAGGCGACGGTGAACGCGACCCCCTGCTCGCGGAGCCGCTCCACGACGGCGTCGTCCTCCAGGACGTAGTACCCGTGGTCGATGCGGTCGCAGCCGAGGAGGTCGAGGCAGGTGATGGTGTTGACGGCGGTGGGCGCGTGCTCGGAGGAGTGGGC
Organism: Nocardiopsis codii; assembly: GCF_036327455.1. Classification (NCBI taxonomy): domain Bacteria; kingdom Bacillati; phylum Actinomycetota; class Actinomycetes; order Streptosporangiales; family Nocardiopsidaceae; genus Nocardiopsis; species Nocardiopsis codii. The sequence goes on from NZ_JAUZMY010000042.1 coordinate 13,528, forward strand.
GGTGCGGCCCAGCCCCGCGCGGCCCGCGAGGGCGTACGCCTCGGCGAAGCGCTCGGGCGGCCCCGCGGTCTCCAGGTTGTCGAGCCCGATCCCGGCGACGTACTCGTGCGGGTGGTCGACCACCTGCCGCACCAGGGCCAGGGCGTCCTCTCCGCTCCGGCTCCGGTCGATGCCCTGGATCAGGAACCCGCTCATGCCGAAGTCGCGCTCGGCCATGCGGATGCCCTCGGCGTAGGCCTCGACGCAGCCCGAGTAGCCGAGCCCGGCCAGGTGCGGGGGCGGCGCGTCGAAGAAGAGCTCCAGGTGGCGGGTGGAGCTGAGGCGGTGCGCGGCCTCGAAGGCCTCGTAGACGATACGGGTCAGGTCGTCCGCGTCGCGCAGCACCTCCGTGACCCAGCGCGAGACCTGGAAGAGCGAGTAGGACACGTCCGGCTCGTCGGGGGACCTGTGCTGGGGAACGGGGATGCGCGTGTTCCGGTACAGGTCGGGGTCGGGCGGCAGCGAGTTGATGTCGGCGTAGACGCGCTCGGGCTCCGTCGGCAGGTCGAGCCCCTCGCGCCGGGCCAGCTCGGCGAAGGTCGACGCGCGAACGGTCCCGATCAGGTGGCAGTGCAGGTCCGCCTTCGGCATCCTGGCGACGTAGTCGGCCGGAAGGCTGTGCGGGGTGTTCATGGGCTCCCGTTCTGGTTGGGAAACGAGTGGTACGGGGTCGGCCCCGCGGCGCTCGCGGCGCCGCGGGGACCGCGTCAGCCCGCGGTGACCTCGCGGGCGAAGCGCTCCACCCACTCGCCGCGCGTGGGGACGAGCTCGGCGGGGTCGAGGGTCGCGTATCCCGCGGCGATCGGGTCGTCGGCGACGTCTCCCACCACGGCGGTGATCGTGGAGGGCACGGTGGCGTCGGGGTGGACCGGCAGGTCCCCGACCAGCTCCGCGGACGCGGTCTGGGCCTCGGGGGACAGCAGGTAGTCGACGAAGGCGTGCGCCTCCTCGGCGTGGGCGGCGCCGACGGGGATCATCGCCCGGTTGGTGGCCATGTAGGACCCGCTGGCCGGCGGGGTCCAGGCGACCGGCTCACCGGCGGCGACCATCTCGGTCGCGAAGCCGCTCAGCGCGTCGGCCGCCACGATCTCGCCCTGGGCGAGGAGGTTGGTGACCTCCGTGGTCGACGTGTAGAACTGGAGCACCCCGGGGGCCCAGCCGCCCAGCGTGTCGAGCGCTGTGTCGATGTCGTAGGGGCCGTCGCCGTACGTCTCGGCCACGCCGGAGACCATCAGCTGGCCCGCGGTGACGGAGATGTCGGGCAGGGCCACCCGCCCGGCGTGCGCGTCGGAGCCGTAGAGCGACCAGTCGGCGGCCTCTCCGGCCTCCAGCTCGTCAGTGTTGTAGAGCGTGCCGTTGAGCTGGTAGCTGTACGCGGGACCGGAGTAGCCCTCCTCGACCGCGAAGTCCGCGATCTCCGCGAGGTGGGGGACCTGTGCGGCGTCCACCTCCTGGAAGAGCCCGCTCTCCTGGCCGAGGGCCGCGTAGTAGTCGGAGATGAGGACGACGTCGGACCCGCCCCCGCCCTCGAGGTCGAGCTTGGAGAGGCGGTCGGAGTTCGAGCCCGTGTCGAGGACGACCTCGATCCCGGTCTCCTCCGTGAACGGGTCGACGACGGCCTCCTGGAACTCCTCGACCCCGAAGGGGAAGGTGCTCACGACGAGGGCGTTCGCGCTCTCGTCGTCCGAGGAGGAGCAACCGGTGAGGACGACCGCGGCCGCGACGCCCGCGGTCAGGATCGGGCCGGGACGGCGAATGGCGTGGGACATGGCGTGCGGATTCCTCTCACCGGTCGCCCGGCGGATCCGGGCGGGTCGGAGCGGGCCGGGGATCCGGCCCGCGGGGATCGGGGTCAGTCGGGCAGGCGCACCAGGGCGCCGCCGTGGGCGCTCACGGTCACGTCGCCCCCGGGCGAGAGGCCCTCGGCCCCGCGTCCGCGCACGTCGCAGACCAGGCGCGCGGCGGAACCGGCGTCGTCGGTCGTGTCCACCGTGACCAGGAGGTCGGCCCCCCGGTAGGCGATGTGGGCCACCGTGCCGCGCAGGAGCAGCCCGTCGGGGTCGCTCTGCGCGTCGGCGCCGGAGGCCCCCGCGGCGACGCGGAGGTTCTCGGGCCGGACCGTGAGGGTCCGGCCGTCGGCGTCGGCGAGGAAGTTCTCGTAGCCCAGGAACTCGGCGACGAACCGGTTGGCCGGGGCGGGGAAGACCTCGCGCGGCGGACCCTGCTGCATGACCCGCCCCGCGCGCATGAGGACCATGTCGTCGGACATCTCCAGCGCCTCGTCCTGGTCGTGCGTGACCAGGACGACGGTCAGGCCGGTCTCCGCCTGGATGCGACGGATCTCGGCCCTCATCTGCACGCGCAGGCGCGCGTCCAGGTTGGAGAGGGGTTCGTCGAGCAGCAGGAGCTTGGGGCGGATCGCGATGGCGCGGGCGAGGGCCACGCGCTGCTGCTGGCCGCCGGAGAGCTTCTTCGGCCTGTTCCCGGCCAGATGGGCGAGGCCCACCAGTTCGAGGGTCTCCATGACCCGGTTCCGGCGCTCCTCCTTCGGAACCCGGCGGAGCTTGAGCCCGTAGCCGACGTTGTCCGCGACGGTCATGTGCGGGAAGAGCGCGTAGGACTGGAAGACCATGCCCAGGTCGCGCCGTTCCGGCGGGACGCGCGTGCAGTCCCGGCCCGCGATGCGGATGGTTCCCGCCGTGGGCCGGGAGTACCCGGCGAGCATCCGCAGGCTCGTGGTCTTGCCGCAGCCGCTGGGGCCGAGGAGGGTCGTGAGCCTCCCCTCGGCGATGGTCAGGCTGAGGTCGTCCACGGCGGTGAAGTCGCCGAACTTCTGGCTGACGCCGATGAACTCGGCAGCGCTGGTCATCGGTTGATACCTCCGAAGATCTTGGCGAAGCCGACGGTGCGTTCGGCGATGACGGCGAGGACGACGGTGCCCGCGAGGATGAGCGTGGCCATGGCCGCGACCATGGGGTCGTAGCTCTGCTGGACGTAGTCGAGCATCGTGACGGGCAGGGTCCGGAACTCGCGGGTCTGGAGAAGGAGCGAGAGGGGCACGTTGTTGAAGGAGGTGACGAAGCTCAGGAGCGCGGCCGAGAAGATCCCGGGGCGCAGCAGCGGGAGGGTCACCGTCGCGAAGGTCCTCAGGGGAGAGGCGCCGAGTCCCCGCGCGGCCTCCTCGACGTGCGGGTCGGCCAGCGCCAGCGAGGCCCCCGTGACGCGCACCGCGTAGGGGATCATGAGCGCCGTGTGCCCGAGTGTGAGGGCGGAGAGGCTGTCGAGCCCGAACCCGATCATGAGCTGCTGGTAGAGGGCGAGCCCCACCACCAGCTCCGGGACGATGAGCGGCGACAGGAACATGCCCTCGACAAGGCCCTTGCCGGGGATCCGGCCCCGGTGGATCGCGACGGCCACGGGCACGCCGATCAGCAGTGCGAGTGCCGTGGCCAGCGCCGCCAGCTGGAGGCTCGACACGAGGGCGGTGAGGAAGGGCTCGTAGCCGAGCGCCTCCTCGAACCACCGCGTGGAGAGGCCCTCCGGCGGGAAGCGGAGCGTGCTGCCCGCGGTGAACGCGGTGACGACCACGAACAGGATCGGCACGAGCATGATGACGTATCCGGCGACCGCGAGCGCGGCCGCGACGGGGCGGCGGGTGTTCACGCTGTGGCCCCCTTGCGGCCGAAGGCGGAGGACAGGCCGGAGACGAGGAAGACGAGCACCGTCATGACGAGCGCTGTGGCGGAGGCCGACGCCCAGTCCACCGTCACGCTGGAGTAGGCGTAGAGCTGGGTGGCGAGCATGCGCTGGCCCGATCCGCCCAGGAGGTAGGGCGTGGTGTAGGCGGTGACGGCGCCGGCGAAGACGAGCGTCGCGGCGACGACGATGCCGGGCGACGACAGCGGCACCACGACGCTCCAGAAGGTGCGGATCCTGCCCGCGCCGAGCCCCCGGGCGGCCTCGTCGAGGCCGGGGTCGACCTGGGCGACGGCCGAGTAGCAGGAGATGACCGCGAGCGGCAGGAACAGCTGGGTGAGGCCGAGGACGATCGCGAGCTCGGTGTAGAGCAGCTGCGGCGCCTGCTCCACGAGGCCCAGCCCGACGAGGGCCTGCCCCACGGCGCCGTTCGCGCCCAGGATGACCAGCCATCCGAAGGTGCGCACGACGTTGCTGAGGAGCAGCGGGAAGATCGCGAGGGCGAGCAGGACGCCCGCCCACCGGGAGGTGGAGCGGGCCAGCAGGTAGGCGATCGGGAAGCCGAGCCCGACGCAGAGCGCTGTCACGATCAGCCCCAGGCGCACCGTGCGCCAGATGATGCGCAGGTCGTAGGGGTCCGTGAGCATCTGGCCGACCCGGGCGAAGATCTCCGGGGTTCCCGTGCCGGGCGGGGAGAAGAGCATCAGCAGCGTCGGAACGAGGAATCCGACGAGCAGGAAGGCCAGACCGGGCACGAGCAAGAGGGCCGACTTGCGTGAGTGCACGGCCTTCCTCCTTCGGGCGTCATGAAACCGGTTGCACAACCGGTTTCACACACTCTAAGGTGCGAAGACGGGCCCACGCATCATGATCCGTGTAAACACCGTGTAACGACCTGCGAGAACGCGACAGCGGAGCCCCGCCGCATCCGGGCTAGGGTTGACCGACGAGACCTGGAGGCGAATCCGTGCCCACTCTGGCCGACGTGGCCGCGCTCGCCGCGGTGTCGAAGGCGACCGCGTCCCGGGCCCTGAGCCGTGAGGAACTGGTGGCCCCGGAGACCGCTGCCCGGGTCAGGGCCGCGGCGGAACAACTGGGCTTCGTCCCCAACCGCGCCGCACGCCACCTCGCCCGCGGGCGCACCGGCATCATCGCCCTGGTGGTGCCCACCCTGGACAACAGCTTCTTCACACCCATCATCGACGGGGCGCAGTCGCGGGCGGGGGAGGCCGACCTCCAACTCACCGTGTCGGTGCACTCCCTGGACTCCCCGGCCGCCACGGGGGCCTTCACCCGGCTCGCCAGCCAGGTCGACGGGTTCATCGTCGTGGCCCCGCGCGGCCCGGACGACGGCGTCCGCGCGGCGGGTTCCCTCAAGCCCGCGGTCCTCGTCGACCGCGAGATCGAGGGCATGACCTCGGTCGTCGCCGACACCGCGACCGCCTTCGGCTTCCTGGTCTCGCGCCTGGTGGACGACGGCCACGACCGGATCGTCTACGTCGGCGGGCCGGCCGGATCGTGGCAGGACGGCCAGCGCTCGGCGGCCGTCGCCGCCGCGGCCTCCGGCCGGGCCGAGCTGACCGTTCTGGGGCCCCATCCCTCGACCTTCGCGGCGGGGGTGGCGATCGCCTCCGCCGTGCGGGAGTCCGGTGCGACCGCCGTGGTGCCCTACGCGACCGCCATCGGGCTGGGCCTGATGTTCGCGCTCGCCGCCGAACCCGCCGGACGCCCCGTCACGGTCAGTTCGGAGCGCATGGTCGTGGAGTCCCTGGCGATGCGCGGCGTACCGGCCATCGACGTCGACGGCGCGGAACTCGGCCGGAAGGCGGCGGACCTCCTGCTCGCCCGACTCGCCGCAGGCCCCCGGACGCCGCTCCCCGCCGAACGCCTGCGCCTGCCCGTGCCGGTGCGCTGGCCCGACCTCACCGAGCCCCTGGACGCCTGACCCCGGACCCCGCCGAACGCCGCACCGGCCGGAGGCCGCGCCGCCGCGCGCGAGCCCCGGCGGGGCGCCGGGGGGGGGGGGGGCCGCCGGGGGGGGGGGGGCCCCACCGCGGCAGCCCGCCCCTACTCGTCCGCGCGGAAACCGCGGGGGGTGAACACCACCTCGCGGGCACGGCTGGGCGTGACCACCCCGCGCAGGGCGGGGTCGGTGAGCAGCACCACCGGCGCGACCCTGTTGGGCGCCACCGGGTACCACGAGGCCAGCGCCTCCTCGATGACGGCCCAGGCCTCGTCGTCGGCCCCCCGCGCTGCGAGGTCCCTCGCCCGGTCGAGGGCGAGCTCGAAGGCGGGCGGCTCCGGCGCCCGGCGCTCGGCCAGCAGGGCGTCCCGCTCCTCGTCGGTCGACGGCAGCCGGAGGCCCGTCGAGGTCCCGCCCAGGGAGCGGACCGCGAAGGCCGTGCTGCCGTGGTGGTCGAGACTGGCGCTGTACAGGTAGAGCGGCAGGGCCTCCGCCTCGATCTGCTCGACACCGACCTCGGCCACCACGTGGGGGCGGTGCAGGAGGCCGCGCAACTCGTGGTGGGTGCCGTGGACGTCGAGGAAGGCCGAGAGCACGGCCCTGAGGTAGGCGGCGGCGCCCGACCCCTTCTCCTCGGCCCGCCGGAAGGCGTCCATCGCGTCGGCCACCCGGCCGCGCAGCGCCGCCGCGCGCCCGCGGCCGAGGAGCTCCGCGACGCCCTCCGGGCGCACCGGGCGCCCCTCCGCCCCGCTCAGCTCCTCGAACGAGGCCCGCTCGGCGACCACCAGGTCCGCGAAGGACCGGTGGCGCTCACCCAGCCCGGGGTACCAGCTCGCCCACACGTAGGCCGCCCACTCCCCGTCGGGGGAGACGTCCCCCGCGTCCAGCAGCCAGTACTGGGCGTCGCTCTCACCGGAGACCAGGAGGAGCGGGCCGACCAGCCCGCCTTCCTCCAGGTACTCCTCGTCGAGCAGATCGTCCGGACAGTTGTGCAGCCAGTCCGCCTCGGCGGTGGAGAGGATCTCGTACATGAACGTGCTCATCGTGGTCCAGCCGTCGGACGCCGCGAGGAACGACCGGTAGCTGGGCGGGAGGGGGACGCCCAGCCTCTCCTCCAGGGCCGTGATCCGCTCGTCCGGTGCCGCGTCGTAGCCCAGCCAGGATCCGGCACGCTGTTCCTCGGTGATGCCGTCGAGCTCCCCGCGCTCCAGGACGCGCAGCATGTCGGCGCTGTACTCGGCCAGGAAGGCCCGCCAGTCCTCGACCGTGGCCGGCACGCCCTCCCCGAGGCCGGCGGCGATCCCGGCGTACGGCACAGGGGCCTCCCCGGCCGCGTACCGGTGACCGGAGAACGCCTCGTAGGAGCGCTCCCCGGAGAAGAACCGCACCCGGCAGAGCTGGGTCTCGCCCCCGCCGCAGTTGCCGGTGATCTCCAGCCTCAGGTGTCGGTAGGACGCCTCCGCCGCGGAGCCCGTCACCTGGAAGTCGCGGGAGAGGTGCCGCTGCGGGAAGAACTCCCCCGAGCGGGAGTCCAGCACGACCCACGTGTCGCCGTCCGACGACCCCTGGAGCTCCCAGTCCCGGGGATCGCGGTCGGCGAAGTCGTTGGCGGACTCCAGGGCGTAGTGGCGGACGCGGACGGGCTCGTCCAGAGTGAACTCCAGCCAGTCGGCGTCACGCCAGGACAGCCACTTGGCGGCCGTCGCGTCGAGCAGGTTGAGGGCGACCTCTCCCGCCCTCTTGTGCTCGTTGCCGGCCCGCACCTCGCGCACCCGGTCGGTGACCTCGCCCGCCGTGGCGGTCTCCTCCAGGTCCACGGAGCGCAGCACGACCGAGCCGCCCCCGCCCTCCCGGTCGGCCCAGCCGAGCCGTGCCACCGGGGACCCGCCGTCCTCGACGAGCAGGAACAGGTCCTGTCTCCCCTCACCTCCCTCGACCCGGAACCGGTGGGGGTGCCCCTGGGTCCGCTCCACGAGCCGGCCCCGCCACTCGTAGGTCGTGCCGTCCGCGGCGATCCGCAGGCCGACGAACGCGGCCATCCCGGGATCGAACCCGATCACCGCCTCTGCGCCGTGGGAGTCCCGCCAGTCGAGGCGGGCGAGCGGCACGGCCTTCCCCGCCTCGAACGCGACGACCAGTCCGTGGTCCGACGTCCACTGCCCTGTCCCCGTCCGCTGCCGTTCTGTGTGAAAGACGAGTGAGGGCACGTGCTCCGACATGGGGCTCCTAGATATGAGAGGGGTCATGGCCGGAGGCGGGCCCAGACCGCCCACGCCCCCGGCGACGCAGGAAGGCTATGCGCGCGAGCCGACAGTCGGGACCACGCGGGGGCGGGCGTCCGCGACCGGGACCCGGCCGGCCCGGCGGGTCGACCCGTCGACGGATCGACATGACGACTCGTCCCGTTGTCGACTCCGGCCGACCGCCCCGCGGAAAGTGACGCCCATCACCCGGCCCAGGGGTTGAGTGTGCCGCGAGGGCACCGTTTCTGCTGGTTCCACCGCACCCCCACAACGCCGGTGGGTGACACCCGGCCCCGGCCGGCCGTCGCGTCCCCGCGACGGCGCCGCCGCCAGAGGGACGCCGGGCGGCCCCGGGAGCCGCGCACCCGGCTCCCGCCCGGTCCCGTGCACCGGCATCGACATCGACAACCAGGACGAGGAGCACCCGCGTGCGTCGCAATTCCGTGATCTACCTGAGTTCCTACGGGCTGTCGCTCCTCGGCAAGGGCATAGCGGCCGCCGTACTGCCCCTGCTCGTACTGGACCGCACCGGAGACGTCCTCGCCGCCGGGATCCTCGCCACGGTCACCACGGCGACCTCCGCCGTGGTGGGGCTCCTCGGCGGCCTGCTCGTGGACCGGGTCGACCGCCGCAGGCTCTCGGCCACCTCCGACCTCCTGGCAGCGGGGTCCGTGGCCACCCTCCCCGTCGTGGACGCCGTCTGGGGTCTGTCCATGGCGTGGTTCGTGGGGGTGGCGGTCGTCGGCGCCGTCATCCGGGTGCCGGGGACGACCGCCCTGGAAACCCTCCTCCCCGCCATGGCGAGGCTGGACGGCGACCGCAGGGGGACGCTGGACCGCCTGGTCGCCACCCGCGAGACCCTGAGCAACGTCCTGCTGCTCGCCGGACCCGGCGCGGGCGGCCTCCTCGTCGTGCTGCTCGGCCTGACCCCCGTGGTGCTCTACGCGACCGCCGCGACGAACGTCCTCGCCGCACTGCTCACACTGACCATCGACAGGCGCGCCGGAACCGTCCCCCTCCCCGAGCCCGCGACGGACGGCACCGCGCCCGCCCCGGGCGTGGTCCGCCGGGCGGCGACCGACCTGGCGCAGGCGTGGAGATTCCTGGCCACCAGCCGTATCGTCCTCGGCGCCACGCTCGTCATCTCGATGTTCGTGGCCGCCATCAGCGTGTTGCAGACGACCCTCATGCCCGCCTACTTCACCGCCGAGGGCCTCCCCGGCCTCGCGGGCATGACGCTGAGCGCGCTCGCGGCCGGGAGCATCGTCGGCTCCGCCGTCTTCGCCCTCTTCACCGGACGCGTGCGCCGCCGGACGTGGTTCGTGATCGGCATGGTCGGCCTCCTGCTGGGCTTCTCCGCGATCGCCACCCTGTCCTCCCCCTGGGTGGTCCTCGGAGCAGCGGCGCTGATCGGCCTGACCAACGCCCCGGTCGGCGCCGTCCTGGGCATCCTGACCATCGAGGCCACCCCGGACGCGATGCGCGGCCGCGTGCTCGGGGCGCAGAACTCCCTCATGCTCGCCGCACCCGCCCTCGCCTCCGCCCCGCTCGCGGCCGTGGCCGCCACGGCGGGGCTCCACGCCGCCGGGATCGTCCTCGCGGTGCTCACCGGCGTCACGGCCGTCGTCGCTCTCGCCGTCCCGGCGTTCCGATCCCTGGACGACCGGGACGAGGGCGGACCGGACGCGCACACCCACCGGGTCCCTCTCGACACCACGAGCGCCGACCCCCTCTCGTCGGTGCCCACTCCCCGCCCACAGTGCTCCGAACCCGCGTGCGAGCCGGAGTGCGCCTGCGCAGCGGGCCGGACCTCCACGACCGCGGTCGACTGAGCAGACCCCCTGCCGCGGCTCACGCACGCCACCGCGGAGGTTCCCCCACCGCTCCGGCGGGCACGACACCCCGTCCTGGTCGGCCGTGCCCGACGCCAGGACTTGACTGTGCCGTAACGGCATGGTTTCCAATGGCTTGTGTCGGCACGCCCGTGCCGACGGCGCCGGACACGCGAGGAGGGGACCATGACCTGGAGCACCCGTCAGGTGGCGGAGCTCGCCGGCACCAGCCTGCGGGCGGTGCGGCACTACCACGAGGTGGGCCTGCTGGACGAGCCGGAGCGGCGGGCCAACGGCTACAAGAGCTACGGCGTGGCGCACCTGGTGCGGATCCTGAGGATCAAGCGCCTGGCGGACCTGGGGTTCACCCTGGCCCAGATCGCGGAGATGGGGGACGCCGACGAGCACCCCGAGGAGGCGCTGCGAGCGCTGGACGCCGAACTCGCGGGCACCATCGAGCGGCTCCAGCGGGTGCGCCTCGAACTCTCCCTGGTGCTGCGCAAGTCCTCACCCATCGACCTTCCTCCCGAGTTGGGCCTGCCCGCGGGCACGAACCTGCCCGACGCCGACCGCTCGCTCGCCGTCGTCATGTCGAGGCTGCTGGAACCCTCCGCCCTGGACGAGTACCGGGAGGTGATCCAGAAGGAGCAGTTGCTCCCCGGAGAGGCCGAGTTCAACCACCTGCCCGCCGATGCCGACGAGGAGACCCGGCGCGCATTGGCGGAACGGTTCATCGAGCCCGTCCGCGACCTCCTCGCGGAGCACCCTGCTCTGGGCGACGTGCGAACGATGGCGCCGAAGAACCCCCGGTTCGCCGCGGAGACCGTCGTCGCCGCCATGAGGGACCTCTACAACCCGGCCCAGCTCGACGTCATGCGCCGCATCTCGATCGGGCTGGAGGAGAAGAAGGAGGCCGCCGCGCGGGACGGCCGGGACTGACCCGCGCGTGCGGGGTCGACATGACGACTCGCCCCGATGTCGACTCGTCGCCACGTCGACCCGTCGACCCGTCGATCCGTCGACTCTGTCGCGGCGCCCCCCGCGAGAGGACGCTACGGACCGGGGTGGCGCGGGCCCCGCACCGCCCGCGGGTCGGGGCCTGTCCCCCATAAGAGGGACACACAGGTGTCCACTGTGCGGTGATGACCACGGAGCGCCGAATCCGTAGCGTTCTCATCGGGCGCGGCTTTCCGTTCGCGGGGCAGGGGCCACACCCTCTGCTCCCGGCCGACCGCGCGGCCCGTACGGCGGGGTCGTCGCCGACGAGAACGCCCCTCCCGCCCCGCGGCTCCGTTCGCCCCTCATCCCGTTTCCCTCACTGGAGGCCCTCATGTCCCGCACCGTCCGGGCGACCGCTCTGACCGCACTCTGCTGCACCCTGGCCGTCACAGGGCTCACCGGATGCGGGGCGCTCTCCGATGTGCGGTCCGGCCTGCAGGAGGCGCAGACCGACCTGGAAACCGCCGCGGAGGAGGTGATGACCGAAGGGGAACTGTTCACGGGAACGAAGATGCTCGCCGTCGACGGCGGTTCCGTGAACGTCTCCTGCTCCGGCGCCCCGGCGGACGACCGGCCGGTCATCGTCCTGATGGCGGGGATGGGCGACGGGCTGGACACCCTGGCCGACCTTCAGGAGACCCTGAGCGAAACGGACCGGGTCTGCTCCTACGACCGGTTCGGCGAGGGCGAGAGCGACCAGCCGGCCGGCCCCCAGAGCATCGCCGACATCGGGGAGACCCTGACCGCAGTCCTCGACGACGTCGCCGGTGACGGCCCGGTCGTCCTGGCAGGCCACTCGCTGGGCGGTCTGATCGCCGCACGCTACGCCCCCGACCACACGGACAGGGTCAGGGGGCTGGTTCTGCTGGACGCCACATCCCCGACGATGCTCGACGACATCACCGGTGTGATCCCCGAGTCGGCCACAGGCGCCGGCGCCGAGGTCCGCGCCCAGAACATCGCGGTGTTCGAGGGGGAGAACCCGGAGAGCATCCTCATCGAGAGCGACGCGGTCCGCTCCGCGGGGGACATCCCGACGGAGATCATCCAGCACGGCGTCCAGTACCTCGGCGAGATCCCCGAGTACGGGGACGACCTGGAGCGCGTGTGGACCGAGGGCCAGGAGAAGTGGGCGGAGGTCTCCAGCAACAGCCGGCTCAGCACCGCCGACGAGAGCGGCCACTACATCCACGTCGACCAGCCCGAGATCGCCGTCGAGGCCATCCAGCGCGTCACGGACCAGGCCGCCGCCTGAGAAACCGCCGGGCCCGCGGTCGGCTGCGCGAAGCGGCGACCGGGCCCTCGTCCGAGAGGGCGGAGCATCCCCGTCGGACCTGCCCTGCGTGAGCGGAGGCGGGTCCGGCGGGGATGTTCGCGCGTCCCCTCCGGCCCCGCCGGCGCGGTCCGGGCGTTGATCGGACCCGCCGGGGCGGCCGCGACCACGGCGGGGGGGGAGCGCCCCCGCACCTCGCCGGAGACGGCGGGTTACCCGGGCGGTACGGGCGAACTCCGGCGGAGCCGCCCGGGAGCCGCAGCAGAGCTCGTGGAGCCCCGGGCGTGCCCCTGCCGGGGGAGGGCGTCGGCCGGATCCGGGGCGACACGGCGCAGAGACGGTCTCCGAGACCGCACCGCTCACCCGAGTCCCATGCCTGGCCAGGTGGCAGCGGACTCCCTTCCCCACTCGGCTGCCGCACCCCGGGATCGGGCCACCTGGGTGTTACGTCCGGGAGGACCGCTTGGTGTTCGCAGCGGCTTTGCCGGATCCCGCGGCCGCGATGGGCTTGGTGGGACTTCCGACTTCGGCAGCCTTGGCCGGGGCCGCTGCGGTGTTCGCGGACGCGGGCTCCGCCGTGGGGGCGTCGGGGAACTGGTCGTAGTGGAAGCTGTTGCCGTGGAAGGTCACCGGTTCCGCGACGAGGCTCCTGTCATCGCGCGTGACCTGCAACGTGTGGGTACCGACCCACACGGCCGCGGCGTGGTCCGCAGGCGCCTGGAGGGTGCGGGACACGGAGTGTGACTCCAGCTCCTTGACCGACCGGGCATGGGAGAAACCCAGTTCCAGACTCACCGTGCTGGTGACCGAGACGTTGATGATCCCGACCGACACACCGCTGGTGGCCGAGATCTCTAGGCCGGTGTTGACGCTGAAGGTGTTGGTGCTCTCCTTCTCGACGCCGGTGGTGACGGTGTCGGTGACGGACTGAGTGGTGCTGGTGTCGTTGTCGATGAAGCTCAGCAGGGACCAGGACACCTTGCGCTCGACCCGGTAGAACGGCGAGTTGGCCAGCTTCCACTCGGTGGACCTGTGCTTGTCCTCAACCGCGGTGAAGGGCAGCCAGACGAGGTTGGTGAGCGTCTCGGGGGTCCTGCCGTGCGGGCGGGTGCGGTCCTCCAGGGAGGGCTTAGGCGGCTTGGCGGACTTCTCCGAGGGAATCGGCAGGCACAGCACGCGCATTTCGGGCAGGAAGGTCGGCTTGTCGTGGGAGGCGTGGCCTGTGTAGGTGTTGGGCGCTATCAGGACACGGGTGCTGTCGCTGTTGTCGTAGTAGGTCGGGGGCACGTTGTTGCGCCAGACGCTCAGGGTGTGCTTGCCGCCGGCTCCCTTGTCGTCGTAGACCGGCTCGTCGGAGGCGACTGCGGGAAAAGTGAGGTCCTCGCGAACGCAGACCACGGCGTCCAGCGGAGGCTTGTCGTGGGAGTTGTCCGAGGCCACCAGGCCCATGGCCACATAGCCCTCCGGCGGCGTGGGACGCCAGAGGGCGCCCCCGTACTTGGAACCGGTGTCGGAGTCGTCCCAGACCCATTCGTAGTCGACGGGGTCGGCCAGCGCCGGCTTGCGCCCGGCCGGGGGAACAGGATGGTTCTCCCGCACACACAGGGCCACGGTGTGTTCCTTGGTCCTCTCCGGTCCGTCGTAGGGGAGGTTGTGGGTACCCCTGTCCGGGATGACCATCGTGCCGAGCCGACGGTAGTCAGGGGGGAGGTTGGGCTGCCAGAAGCTGGCCCTCCTCCCGCCCGCGCCCCTGTCGTCCCAATGCCAGCTGGCGTTGTCGACGTGGGTGATGACGAGTTCGCCGAAGACCCTCGCGTTGTAGACCACCATGGTGCTGTCACCTTTCGAGTGCCGGGGGAAACGAGGAGGATGAGGTTCCTCTGCCGCCTGGAGCGGCATGAGTTGTCATGACCCTGTGACCCTCCGCAAAACCGCCACGCACCAACAAAGCGTGATCACCAGCAAACAAAGAGTGATACGCAGTGGTATTCCTGGCCATTCACGGCGGGAATGGGGTGGCCGTATGCGAACGGGGTACGCCTCCGGAATTTGGGCCGCACAACACCTCGAGAGGTCAGTGCCAACGGGAAAGGCATCACCTCGACTGCCTCTCCGCGCCTCCCGCCGCGGGGAGGTTGCACGCCCCCACCGAATCCCCACTGCATCTGCGAACCGACGACACCGTCCGGCTGGTGACGTTCCTTCTGGAACTCAGGAGCGTGCCGACGTCGCGTACTCCGGCATGGCCGGACCGGCCCGGATGGTCACCGGGGCGCCCCCGGGCACGCCCCGTCGGGGGACGTCGGCCGGATCCGGGGCGACACGGCGCTTCGGCCCCTTGTAGACACGGCGACTCGTCGACCAGTCGGTTCGCCTCCACCGCGGGGGAGCGCCCCGTGGGCCCGGGGATTCCCCGCGCTCCCGCGGCCGAACGGCGGCCACAACAAGAAGAGCCCTGCTCTCCGACCGGAGAAGCAAGGCTCTGCTGTGAACAAGCTGTGTGGGCGTACCAGGACTTGAACCTGGGGCCTCATCCTTATCAGGGATGCGCTCTAACCGACTGAGCTATACGCCCTTGTTCCGAGGGAACTCTACCGTATCCGCGATCCCGGAGCGAACCGGATACCTGGCACGGAAGCCAAGGGAGACACGGATTCCGCGCCCCTCTTCACCTCCCATTTTACCCCTGTGCCGGAGTGCTCGGTACGCGTGCGGGCCCGGCCCTCCCAAGGAGGACCGGGCCCGCACGAACGACCTACTCGGCCTCGGACAGCGTCACGTCCACGCCGCCGACCAGGTCGGCGACCAGGTTGTAGACCATCGCGCCCACGGTGGACAGCGCCGTGATCAGCACGATGTTCAGCGCGCCGACCACACCGGTGTAGCCGAGCACGCGACCCGGCGAGAACCACGCGGCCGGGTTCAGACCGAGCTCGCCGTCACCGCCGTCACCCTCCAGGAGGGCGTCGATCATGCTGGTCAGCTCCTCGAAGACACCCAGCATCGACAGCGTCGCGTAGATGACGGCGATCGCCACGAACAGGATGATGAAACAGACCAACGAGACGACGAAGCTGAACTTCATCACCGACCAGGGCTCCACCCGGGACACCGTCAGGTGGGCCTTGCGACTGGACAAGCTCGCCTTCACGGCGCTCGGGCCCTCGGGCACCGAGGCCTTCGTATCGGTCACTGGCGTACCCCCCGCCTCAGCGCGGTTCTCCGCCACAGGCTCCTCCTCCGACGGCTCGGACGTCGTGGACGACGCGGCCACGGGGACGACGGGATCCTCGGCCTCGGCCGTGACAGCGGCCTCGGGCTCCGGCTCGGCCTCGACCTTGGTCTCGGCCTCGGCCTCGGCGGGGGCCTTCGCCTCCTCCCCGGACTCCTCGACGCCCTCGCTCGCGGGCGTCTCGGCGGTTCCGGTGGCCTCTGCCTCGACCTTGTCCCTCTCGGCCGTCTCCATGTCCCCGACCGCGGCGGTTCCTGCCGTGTCCGAGTCGGATTCGTTCGTGGTGGTGTTCCGCTGGTTGTCAGACATAGAAACGTTACCGCTGGACTTTCGTTGGGAACGGGTTATCGGCGCGCTCGGACCCCGTGGGGTTCGCGAAGCGAACCCCACGGTCCTTATCGGGCTTAACGCGCAGTCTAGGCCTCAGGGTTGCGATCCCCGTCGACCGTGTTCTCGCCCGTGTCGGTGGTGTCGGCGGCGGCCTCGGCGGCCTCCGCGACCTCGGCCGCGACGGCGTCCGCCTCGGCCTCCTCCGCCGCCTCGGCGTTGCGCGCCACGGCGACGATCTTGTTGCCCTTGTCGAGGTTCATCAGGCGGACGCCCATGGTGGTGCGGCCCGACTGCTTGACCTCCGCGGCCCCGGTGCGGATGACGCCGCCCCCGGACGTGATCGCGAAGATCTCGTCCACCTCGGGGTCGACCATCATCGCGCCGACCAGCTTGCCCCTGGCCTCGACGACCTTGGCCGTCAGGACGCCCTTGCCGCCCCGGTTCTGCACCGGGTACTGCTCGGACGGGGTGCGCTTGGCGTAGCCGTTCTCCGTGGCGACCAGGACGTCGGTCGAACCGTCGTCCGGGCGGATGACGTCCATGCTGAGCAGGTAGTCACCCTCCAGGAACCGCATGCCGATCACACCGCTGGTGGCCCGGCCCATCGGCCGCAGCGACTCGTCGGACGCCGGGAAGCGGATCGCCTGGGCGTCGCTGGAGATCAGCAGCAGGTCGTCGTCGGGGAACACCAGGCGGGCGGCGATCAGCTCGTCCTCGTCGCGGAGGTTGATCGCGATGATGCCGGCGGCGCGCGCCGAGTCGAAGTCCTCCAGACGGGACTTCTTGACCAGGCCCTCACGGGTGGCGAGCACCAGGTAGGGCGCGGCCTCGTAGTCGCGCAGCGCCATGATCTGCGCGATCTCCTCGCCGGGCTGGAACGGCAGCAGGTTCGCCACGTGCTGGCCGCGCGCGTCGCGTGCCGCCTCCGGCAGCTCGTACGCCTTCGTCCGGTACACCCGGCCCTGGTTCGTGAAGCACAGGATCCAGTGGTGGGTGGTGGTGACGAAGAAGTGCTGGACGATGTCGTCCTGCTTGAGCTGGGCGCCGCGCACGCCCTTGCCGCCGCGCTTCTGCGCCCGGTAGTTGTCGATGCGGGTGCGCTTGGCGTATCCACCGCGGGAGATCGTGACGACCACGTCCTCCTCGGCGATGAAGTCCTCCATGCGCATGTCGCCCTCGAACGGGATGATGTGCGTGCGCCGCTCGTCGCCGTACTTCTCGACGATCTCCCCGAGCTCCTCGCGGATGATGTTCCGCTGGCGGACGTCCGAGGCGAGGATGTCGTTGTAGTCGGCGATCTGGGACATCAGCTCGTCGTACTCGGCGGTCAGCGCGTTGCGCTCCAACGCGGCGAGCTTGCGCAGCTGCATGTCGAGGATCGCGCGGGCCTGGATGTCGTCGATCTCCAGGAGGTTCATCAGGCCGGTACGCGCCTCGTCGGCGGAGGCGCTGGCCCGGATGAGGCTGATGACCTCGTCGATGCGGTCCATGGCGCGCAGCAGCGCACGCAGGATGTGCGCCCGCTCCTCGGCCTTGCGCAGCAGGTACTTGGTGCGCCGGACGATGACCTCGACCTGGTGCTTGACCCAGTGCCGGATCATCTGGTCCAGGCGCAGGGTCCGCGGCACGCCGTCGACCAGCGCGAGCATGTTCGCGCCGAAGGTCTCCTGGAGCTGCGTGTGCTTGTAGAGGTTGTTGAGGACCACCTTGGCGACGGCGTCGCGCTTGAGCACGATGACCAGACGCTGGCCGGTCCGGCCGCTGCTCTCGTCCCGGACGTCGGCGATGCCGGTGATCTTGCCGTCCTTGACGAGGTCGGCGATCTTCAGGGCGAGGTTGTCCGGGTTGACCTGGTAGGGCAGCTCGGTGATGACCAGGGTCTGGCGTCCCCGGGGGTCCTCCTCCACCTCGACCACGGCGCGCATGGTGATGGAGCCGCGACCGGTGCGGTACGCCTCCTCGATGCCGCGCTTGCCGACGATGAGTCCGCGGGTCGGGAAGTCGGGGCCCTTGACCCGCTGGATCAGCGCGTCGAGCAGCTCCTCGTCCTCGGTCTCCGGGTTGTCGAGGTACCAGTTGACGCCTTCGGAGATCTCGCGCAGGTTGTGCGGCGGGATGTTCGTCGCCATACCGACCGCGATGCCCGACGAGCCGTTGACCAGCAGGTTCGGGAAACGGGCCGGGAGTACGACGGGCTCGGAGGAGCGGCCGTCGTAGTTGGGCCGGAAGTCGACGGTCTCCTTGTCGATGTCCCGGAGCATCTCCATGGCCAGCGGGGCGAGCTTGCACTCGGTGTACCGCATGGCGGCGGCCGGGTCGTTGCCCGGGGAGCCGAAGTTGCCGTTGGGGTCGACCAGGGGCATCCGCATGGACCACCACTGGGCGAGCCGCACGAGGGTGTCGTAGATGGCGCTGTCGCCGTGCGGGTGGTAGTTGCCCATCACGTCGCCGACGACGCGGGCGCACTTGAAGTAGCCGCGGTCGGGGCGGTAGCCGCCGTCGTACATCGCGTAGAGCACGCGCTGGTGGACCGGCTTGAGGCCGTCCCGGACGTCGGGGAGCGCACGGCCGACGATGACCGACATCGCGTAGTCGAGGTAGCTGCGCTGCATCTCGACCTGGATGTCGACCGGCTCGATCCGGTCGGTCACGCGCGGGAGGGCCTCAACGGTGGAGTCCGCTCCCTCGGGGGCGTCCGGGTTGTTCGCATCCGTCACGGATGTCGATCCCTTCTACGAAGCTTGCGTTGAGCGTGGTTCGCTGCCCGGGACCGCGTCCCGGGCACGGTCCCTCTAGATGTCCAGGAAGCGGACGTCCTTGGCGTTGCGCTGGATGAAGGCGCGCCGCGACTCGACGTCCTCCCCCATGAGCACGCTGAACATGTCGTCGGCCTGGGCCGCGTCCTCCAGGCTGACCTGGAGCAGGACGCGGCGGTCCGGGTCCATCGTGGTGTCCCACAGCTCGTTGGCGTTCATCTCGCCCAGACCCTTGAAGCGCTGCACCATGTCGCGCGGGCGCGGGTCCCTCTTCCCCTGGGCGATCCCGGACTCGATGACCCGGTCCCGCTCGGCGTCGGAGAAGGCGTAGCTCGCGTCGCTGCCCTTCTGGTCCCACTTGATCTTGTACAGCGGCGGCGCGGCCAGGTACACGTTCCCGGCCTCGACCAGCGGCTTCATGAAGCGGAACAGCAGGGTGAGCAGCAGCGTGCGGATGTGCTGGCCGTCGACGTCGGCGTCGGCCATCAGGATGACCTTGTGGTACCGGAGCTTCTCGGCGTCGAACTCCTCGTGGATGCCGGTTCCCAGGGCGGTAATGATCGCCTGGACCTCGTTGTTCTTGAGGATCCGGTCGATCCGGGACTTCTCCACGTTCAGGATCTTGCCGCGGATGGGCAGGATGGCCTGGTTGTGCGGGTTGCGCCCGCCCTTGGCGGAGCCGCCGGCCGAGTCGCCCTCGACGATGTAGACCTCGCACTCCTCCGGGTTGGTGGACTGGCAGTCCGACAGCTTGCCCGGGAGGGAGGTGGATTCGAGGAGGGTCTTGCGGCGGGTCAGGTCGCGGGCCTGGCGTGCGGCGACACGGGCGCGGGCGGCCTGGCTGGCCTTGGACACGACGTCCTTGGCCTCGCCCGGGTTGCGCTCGAACCAGTCGCGCAGGTGCTCGTTGGTGACCTTCTGGACGAACGACTTGGCCTCGGTGTTGCCGAGCTTCGTCTTGGTCTGGCCCTCGAACTGCGGGTCGGCGAGCTTGACCGAGATGATCGCGGTCAGACCCTCGCGGATGTCGTCGCCGGTGAGGTTGTCGTCCTTCTCGCGCAGCAGCTTCTGGTCGCGGGCGTACCGGTTGACCAGGGTGGTGAGCGCGGAGCGGAAGCCCTCCTCGTGGGTGCCGCCCTCAGCCGTGTTGATCGTGTTGGCGAAGGTGTGGACCGACGAGGTGTACGACTGGTTCCACTGCATGGCGATCTCGACCGCGATGCCGTCGCCCTCTTCTTCGAAGGAGATGATCGACGCGTGCGCCGGCTCCTTCTTGGCGTTGATGTGCCGGACGTAGTCCGACAGGCCGTCCTCGTAGTGGAAGGTGCTGACGGTCGGGCCGCCGTCGGTGTGCTCGGGCCGCTCGTCGCGGATGGTGATGGACAGCCCCTTGTTGAGGAAGGCCATCTCCTGCATCCGGCGGGCGAGCGTCTCGAACGAGAACGTGGTGGTCTCGAAGATGCTGCCGTCGGCCCAGAAGGTGATCTGGGTGCCGGTCTCGTCGGTCGCCTCGCCCTTGATGACATCGCCCGTCGGGGCGGTCATCTCGTAGTGCTGGCGCCAGACGAACCCGTCCTTGCGGATCTCCACGTCCAGCGCCGTGGACAGCGCGTTGACGACGGAGACGCCGACGCCGTGCAGGCCGCCGGAGACCGCGTAGGACTTGTCGTCGAACTTGCCGCCGGCGTGGAGCGTGGTCAGCACGACCTCGACGGCCGGACGCTTCTCCACCGGGTGGAGATCGATCGGGATGCCGCGGCCGTTGTCGGCCACCCTCACCCCGCCGTCGGCCAACAGAGTGACCTCGATGGCGTCGGCGTGACCCGCCATCGCCTCGTCGACGGAGTTGTCGACGACCTCGGAGACCAGGTGGTGCAGGCCCCGCTCTCCGGTTGAACCGATGTACATTCCGGGGCGCTTGCGGACTGCCTCAAGACCCTCGAGAACCGTGATTGAACCTGCGTCGTAGGCCAACTGGGAACACCCTCCTGCTGGGGACGCCTGCCGACCGTGGCCGAGCGGACGACGGTAAGCCCGCGACACGGGGATCGGAGGGTCGACGTGCCGCGACACCTGGGGGATCACCGTTAGCCGCATGGGCCGTCCGCCCACCCTCTACTGGGGGCGTGGTACCGGCTACAGGCGTCTGAAGAACCGTCTCCATGATACCCCGCGCGGTACGACAAAGTGGCATTGGCGGCCCTGTGCCGCATCACAGCGAACGTTCAGGGAGGGAGCCGACTCCCTACACGCGGGAGGGGTCTCCCGCAAGTCCCGGCGCGCTTCAGTGGCGTTGGGAACGGCGCCGGACCGGCATCACCCGCACCGGTCCACGCACCCGCACCCCGTACCCCCGGCAGCACAGCACCCCCGGGGAGAACGCGCTCACCTGCGACTATCCACAGCCTGTGGACAGACGGGAGGGCATCCACGCCCTCGGGAGGCGGGGGAGGGCGGTTCAGCGACGCCGGAATCCGGGACCTTTGACCTTGATCGCGACCACGGTTCCGTCGCCCAGCTCCTCGTTGAGGCGGCGCATCAGGTCCCTCACCATCGCCCGCGCGTGGGCGGCCATCGTGGGCGAATCCGCCACCACGACCAGTTCGCCCTCCGCATAGCTCTCGGGGCGCAGGTGTTCCGCGTTGAACTCGCCCACGATGTCCGACCAGCGGCCGAACACGCCACCGATCGCCACCTGCTCCTGCCACCCGTGCTCGATCAGCCAGGTCCGGACAGCCTCGCCGAACAGCTGGGGCTCGTTGCGTGACCGCAACCGGCCACGCCGCCGCGAGCGCTGGGAGCCGCGGGGCACGGCGCCGCGGTCCCGCGCCTCGGCCTTGGCCCGCGCGAGCGCCTGCCGCGCGAGGTCGGCGCCGGACGCCGTGGGCTCGGCGGGGACCGCCGGGGCGGCCGGGACGGGGTCGGGGGAGTGGCGTGCTTCGTCCACAGGCTGTGGACGAAGCACACCCTGCCCGAGGGCCGACACCCCCGCCCCCGGGTCCGAGCCGGGGGATCCGCGCTGCGCGTCCACAGGCTGTGGATGGCGGTCACTCACCCTCGACGGCCCCCTCGCGCACTCCGAACCGCGCGCCGTCCAGCTCCTGGGGGATGTCGTCGGCGACGGCGGCCGTCACCAGGACCTGCTCGGCGTCGCGCACCCGTTCGGCCAGCCGGCGGCGCCGCTCGCTGTCGAGTTCGGCGAACACGTCGTCCAGCATCAGCACCGGGTCGTCCCCGTCCTCCCTCAGCAGCTCGAACGCGGCGAGCTTGAGCGACAGGGCGTACGACCAGGACTCGCCCTGGCTGGCGTACCCCTTGGCCGGAAGGTCCCCGAGCTGGAGGTGGAGGTCGTCGCGGTGCGGCCCCACCAGGCTGATCCCGCGCTGGAGCTCCTTGTCGCGCGACTCCGCCATGGCCGCGCGGAGCACGTCCGCGAGCTGCGGGCGCCCCTCGGGGAGCCCGGTTCCCTCCGCCGACGCGGAACTCCGGTAGTGGGGGACGGCGGGCCCGCCCGAGTCGGTCAGCCCCGCGTACGCGGCACCGATCCTCGGACGCAGCTCCTCCACCAGGGCCAGACGCGCGGCCAGCAGCTCCGCACCCGCCTCGGCCAGGTGGTCGTCCCAGACCTCCAGCGTGCTCAGATCGGGCGCGGCACGCTGCTTGAACATGCGGGTGGAGGCGGACTTCAGCAGCGCGTTGCGCTGCTTGAGCACCCGGTCGTAGTCGGAGCGGACCCCCGCCATGCGGGGCGTACGGGCCACCAGGAGGTCGTCCAGGAAACGGCGCCGCTCACCGGGGTCGCCCTTGACCAGGGACAGGTCCTCCGGCGCGAACAGCACCGTGCGCAGGATCCCCAGGACGTCGCGCGGCCGACCCGCGGCGGCCTGGTTGATCCTGGCCCGGTTGGCACGGCCGGGGTTGAGTTCCAGGTCCACGACCATGGACCGGTCGTCGCGGACCACCTTCGCCCGGACGATCGCCCGGGGCGCGCCCTGGCGGACCAGCGGGGTGTCGGAGGAGACCCGGTGGCTCCCCAGGGTGGCCACGTAGCCGATCGCCTCGACGAGGTTGGTCTTGCCCTGGCCGTTCGAGCCGACGAACACGCTCACGCCCGGCGCGAGTTCCAGCAGCGCGGACTCGTAGGAGCGGAAGTCGGCCAGTTGCAGGTGGGATACGTACATCCGGCCTTCCTCCTGGTGCGGGAGCGCGGACAACGGGCGGGGAAGGGTGCGGTGGTCCCGGGCACGGGAGCGCGTCCCCGGGGAGGAGTGCGGTGCGGGCGCGTCGCGCCCCGGGCCGCAGCCCGGCACCGGTCCTGTGCGCGGCGGTCGGCACGACCGTGCCGGGGCGTGCGCCGCGGGACCGGGGCGGGAGGGTGGACGGGCTCTAGGGCTCGTCGTGGTCGTCGGCGGCGCCGGCCTTGGTGACGGCGTGCCCGCCGAACTGGTTGCGCAGCGCGGCGACGACCTTCATGGAGGGGCTGTCCTCCTGGCGGGACGCGAACCGGGCGAAGAGCGCCGCGGTGATCGCCGGGGCCGGGACGGCGAGGTCCACGGCGGCCTGGACCGTCCAACGGCCCTCACCGGAGTCCTGGGCGTAGCCGCGCAGCTCAGCCAGGTCGGGGTCCTGCTCCAGGGCCCGGGAGAGCAGGTCGAGCAGCCACGACCGCACGACCGTGCCCTCGCGCCAGCTCTCGAACGTGCCCGGCACGTCGTCCACGACGTCCGAGGCGGCCATGAGCTCGTAGCCCTCGGCGAAGGCCTGCATCATGCCGTACTCGATGCCGTTGTGGACCATCTTCACGAAGTGGCCCGCACCGACGCCGCCGGCGTGCACGAAGCCGCCGCCCTCGTCGGGGGTGAGCGCGTCGAAGACCGGGCGCGCCCGCTCGATGTCGGACGCCGCGCCGCCGACCATGATGCCGTAGCCGTTCTGTCGGCCCCAGACGCCTCCGCTGACACCGGCGTCGACGTAGCCGATGCCTCTGGCCGCCAGTGACTCCGCGCGGGTGCGGTCGTCCACGTAGTGGGTGTTGCCGCCCTCGATGACGAGGTCGCCCTCCTCCAGGAGACCGCCGAGCTCGGCGACCGTGGCGGAGGTGGGATCGCCCGCGGGGACCATCACCCAGACGGTGCGGGGGGCGGCCAGCCGGCCGACCAGCGCCTCCAGGGTGTCGACGTCGCGCTCGTCGGAGGCGACGTCGTAACCGACGACCTCGTGGCCCTTCTCCCGGAGCCGGGCGGCCATGTTGCCGCCCATCTTGCCGAGACCGATCATGCCGAGCTGCATGGTTGTACTCCCCTTCGCCACCTGTGGATGGACGCCGACCGGCCCGGGCGGAAGCCGCGGGCCGGTCGGCGGACGCCAGTCAATCGAACCTGTCCGGATCAGCCGGGCTGACGCACCGGCATGATCAGGTAGCGGTACTCGGGGGCCGAGCCCTCCTCCGCCGGCTTCCCGGTGAGGATCGACGGCTTGGTCGAGGTGGTGAAGTTCATGCGGGCGACGTCGGTGCCGATGGCGCCGAGCCCGTCCAGCAGGAATCCGGAGTTGAACGCGATCTGGATGTCGTCGCCGTCCAGATCGGCCTCCAGGACCTCGACGGCCTGGGCCTCCTCGCCGGTACCGGCTTCCAGGACCAGCTGGCCCTGGGTGAAGGAGAGTCGCAGAGGGGTGTTGCGCTCGGCGACGAGCGAGACGCGCTTGACCGCCTCGATGAACTCGGCGCGTCCGACCTCGGCGACGGAGTTGAACGTGTCCGGCAGGAGCGCCCGGTACTTCGGGAACTCGCCGTCCAGCAGGCGCGAGGTGGTGCGGCGGCCGCCGCCCTCGAAGCCGATCATGCCCTCGCCGGAGTCGCTGCTGGCGAGCGCGATGGAGATCTCGGCGCCGGAGGTCAGCGACTTGGCGGTGTCGTGGAGCGTCTTGGCCGGGACCAGCGCGACCGCGGAGAGGTCGGGGTTCTCCGGCTTCCAGGTCAGCTCGCGCACGGCCAGGCGGTAGCGGTCGGTGGAGGCGAGCGTGATCGTCTCGCCCTCGATCTCGACGCGGACGCCGGTGAGCATCGGCAGGGTGTCGTCACGGCCGGCGGCCACGGCCACCTGGCTGACGGCGGCGGCGAAGGCGTCGCTGCCGATGGTCCCGCTCACGCCGGGCATCTCCGGGAGCGTGGGGTAGTCCTCGACGGGCATGGTGTTCAGCGTGAACTTCGCGCTGCCGCCGGTGACGACGACCTTGGGCCCGTCGGTGGCGATCTGCACAGCCTGTGGAGGAAGGTTGCGGGTGATCTCGGCGAGGAGCTTGCCGGTGACCAGGACCTGGCCGGGCTCCTCGACGTCGACGTCGACCGCCGCCTGGGTGGAGACCTCGTAGTCGAAGCCGGACAGGCGCAGCTGCTGCCGGCCCTCGAACTCGCCGGCTTCCAGAAGGATGCCGACCAGGACCGGCACCGAGGGGCGCGTCGGCAGTGTGCGCGCGGTCCAGGCGACTGCCTCAGCCAGTACGTCGCGTTCGACCCGGAACTTCACTTTCCGACTCACTTTCCGCACGACCGGCGTACCGGTCGAAGCCTCAACGTTGCAGCTCGTGGGGTGTCTGTGGGTCCGCCGGAGTGCTCCGTCGACAGGGCTGTGGACAGCGCCTGGGAGCCGGCTCGGATCCCGTAGGGGTCACCGCTCGGATGTGGGCGGCGGAGGACAGGGGCGAGACCACACGTTACCCGGATTCCTCCCCTGCCGCTGACAGCTCGGCTCCGGTCTGTCGTCGCTCTCGTCTCGGGCCTTTGTCCACAGATTTTCCGCGAAGCTGTTGTGAAGCCACACTTTGGTTAATGAAGGTGCGCAGTAGTAGTAGGGCCTGTGGATAGTGTGGATAACCATCGTTGCTGCAGGTCAGACCGCGAATTTCTGTCCACAGGTCCTGTGGGTAACCCTGTGCGTAACTCAAGGTCCCTGTGGACAACCAGAGGCCCCTTCTGGTTGTCCACACCGCGTCCACAGGTTCGTCCACAGGTTTTCCCCAGGTTCTCCACAGCCGGGCGGGGTGTGGAAGCGCGAGGGCCCCCGTGGGCGTCCACAGGGAAGGGGTGGGTTACCCACAGCTTCGGCGCGGTTGTCCACAGCTTGTCCACAGAGTTGTCCACAGATTTCGACCCCCTCTTGTGGATAACCTCCGCGAGAATCCGTCAAAGTTTTTTTCCGCCTCCCCCCACAGACCTCCCGAACACGGACAAAGAGTCTGTACACAGGTTTTTCCACAGGCACTCTCCCCGACATGCCCCGTGATCAGGGCCGGAGCGGCATCCGAGACCGCCGGGCGCCGGTGTGGGCATGGCAACAGAGGGCCGCGAGGCCCGGGAACCAGGGGAAACGGAGAGTGTCGCGGACGAACCGCGCCCGCGGTGCCAGGAGGGGCGAACCGCCCGAGGAGGGGTGTTCGCGCACACAAGCCTGTGGATAACTCCGCCGGGGGCTCGTGGACGGGCGCTGGAGGCCGACATGTCGCCACGTCGCCTTGTGGACGGATCGCCTTGTGGACAGGGCGACATGTCCGCGGGACGGCGTGCGGGCCCGGCGGGGGCGGGCACGACGGAGGGGCCCACCGTCCGGTGGGCCCCTCGACGGTCGCGGAACGCGGCTCAGGTCAGCGAGGGCTGGTCCTTGATCCGGCTGGTGAGCTCGTGCACCTGGTTGTAGATCGACCTCCGCTCGGCCATCAGCGCGCGGACCTTGCGGTCGGCGTGCATGACCGTGGTGTGGTCGCGACCGAACTGCTGGCCGATCTTGGGCAGCGACAGATCGGTCAGCTCCCGGCACAGGTACATGGCGATCTGCCTGGCTGTGACCAGGACCCGGGAACGCGACGTCCCGCACAGGTCCTCGACCGTCAGGCCGAAGTAGGCGGCCGTCTGGGACATGATCGCCCCGGCCGTGACCTCAGGCACCTCCGTGCTGGGCACCAGGTCCCGCAGCACCTGGCTGGTGAGGTCCAGGTCGACCGACTGCCGGTTCAGGCTCGCGAAGGCGGTCACGCGGATCAGCGCGCCCTCCAGCTCGCGGATGTTGGTGGAGATCTTGCTGGCGATGAACTCCAGCACCTCCGGCGGGGCGGCCAGGCCCTCCTGCGCGGCCTTCTTGCGCAGGATCGCGATCCTCGTCTCCAGCTCGGGCGGCTGGACGTCGGTGAGCAGGCCCCACTCGAACCGGCTGCGCATACGGTCCTCCAGCGTGGTCAGCTGCTTGGGCGGCCGGTCGCTGGAGATGACGATCTGCTTGTCGGAGTTGTGCAGCGTGTTGAAGGTGTGGAAGAACTCCTCCTGCGTCTGCTCCTTGTTCTCCAGGAACTGGATGTCGTCCACCAGGAGCACGTCGATGTCCCGGTAGCGGCGGCGGAAGCCGTCCGCCTTGCCGTCCCGGATCGAGTTGATGAACTCGTTGGTGAACTCCTCGGAGCTGACGTACCGCACGCGCGAGCCCTCGTAGAGGCGGTGCGTGTAGTGCCCGATGGCGTGCAGCAGGTGGGTCTTGCCGAGCCCGGAGCCCCCGTGGATGAACAGGGGGTTGTAGGCCTTGGCGGGCGCCTCGGCCGCCGCGACCGACGCGGCGTGCGCGAAGCGGTTGCTGGAGCCTATGACGAAGGTGTCGAAGGTGTACTTGGGGTTCAGCCGCGCGTGCTCGCCCGGCGGGACCTCCGGCGAGCGCCCGGGGGGCGGTGACGGGGAGGGCGGGTTCGGCCGCGCCGACGCCCGGACCGGCTGGGGCCGCTGCTCGGGGGCGGGCTCCGGGGCGGCGGGGGCCTGGTGCGCCCCGTCCTCGGGCGCCGCGAACCGCTCGGGCTCGACGGCCGGGCCCCGCGGGGTCTCCCAGCGGTTGGGCTGGTCCCAACCGGGGCCGCTCCAGCTCTGCTGCTGCCACGACTCCGGCTCCCGGTGGCGCTCCCTGGCGGAGGGCTGCTCCCACAGGGGGGAGGTCGGCGTCTCCTGCGGGGTCGCGAACGTCTGCTGGACCCAGGGCGCCGGAATGTCCTGGGCCGTGTACGCCTGGGCCCCCTGGCCGTCCTCTGCGGCGCCGTGGTCCGGGTGCGGGGCGCCGTGGTCGGGGGCCTGCCCGGCCGGGTGGGGCCGGGGGCCGGCGCCGCCGTCGCGCGGGTAGGCGTCCGCGGGCGGGGTGGGGCCGAGCAGGTCGGCTCGTGCGGCCTCCCCCGTCGGTCCGGCGGGCCACGGCTGGTGGGCGGCCTGCGGCGCAGGGGTGTGGTGGGCGCCCGCTCCCGCGGCGGCGTCCCCGGTTCCCGGTCCGGACGGCGGGTTCACGCCCTCCGGGAGCCCGCCCGGCTGCGGCGCGGCGGGGCGCGCGTGCTGGCCCCTGGGCGGCCCGGGCCGTGCTTGCGGGGCCGACCCGTGGGGCTCCGCGGGGGCCGTCGGCGAGGACGACCCGGCCGAGGCCAGTCCGGGGGTGCCGGGGGAGAAGGTGTGCGCGCGCTCCGACTCCACGCCTCGCGCGGCAGGGTGACCGTAGGACGCCGGGGCCACCGGGGTGGGCGGCGGGGTCGGCACGGCGGTCGGGTCGACCGTCACCGCGACCCGGATGTCCCGGCCCAGGTGGGCGGAGAGCGCCTTGCTGATGGCGGGGTAGAGGCGCGTCTCCAGCACCTTCTTGGTGAACTCGTTGGGCGCCGCGATCAGCGCGGTGTCCTCGATCAGGCCCAGTGGACGGGTCTGCGGCAGCCATGCCCTCTGGTGCGCTGGCAGGGAGTCGTTGTCGATCCCGTCCAACACGCTGGACCAGACCATTGCGAGGTTGACCTGTGCGTCAGCCAAGGTGACCTGCCATGGGTGCTGTCCCTTCGGTGCGGATCTGTGCGGTGCGGGTGGAGCGGGAGGGGACGGGCGATCGGGGAGCCTGCGGAGTGCCGTCGGTCATGCACCCGCGGGGGCCGGAGGCCTCGGGGAGCGACTTCCCATTGTCCTCCCCCCGGGGTAGTGCCGGGGCAGGGGAACGCGGTGGCGTAGGCGTTTCGGTGTGGTTTGTGCTTGTGGACAACCTCACTGCCAGGGAGTCGCCGCGAGGACGGCCACGACGGGGTATCCACAGATCCGGGGCGTTGTCCACAAGTTGTCCACAGGTTTATCCACAGGATGGCAGATCTCTGTGCACAGTGCAGAGTTATCCACAATCAGCAGGTCAGGGGATGTGTACGCGCGTCGGGCCCGGGGTCGGCCGTCGCGGGGGGCGGCGGCGCCGGAAGTTATCCACAGGCTGAGGTTATCCACAGGGGCGGGGGTGTGTGGAAGCCGGAGGCGCCTGTGGACAACAAGTTGTCCACAGGCTGGTGGCGTGCGGGGCGTCGCGCGGGGGAGCGGGGCGGCCGTCGCCCCGGAGACCGCCCGGACGGCCCGCCGACAGGTCTGATTTGACCGCGACCGCACCAGGTCATATCTTCTTTATGCTTATGCCGATCATCTGCCTGCGCACCTGTCATCACGGTCGCGCGGCTGCGGTTCATGCACCCTGAGACCCCGCATATCCTGGGGGTCCGTCGTAGTACTTTCCTGACACGCCCCTGGAGCCAGTAGTGAGCAAGCGTACGTACCAGCCGAACAACCGGCGTCGCGCGAAGGTCCACGGCTTCCGGCTGCGCATGCGTACGCGCGCCGGTCGCGCCATCATCGCCTCGCGTCGTCGTAAGGGGCGCGCGGCGCTGACCGTGAGCCACTAGGCCACGCTCAGCCCCAAGTTCTTCGGGACCGGTCCGGCCTTCTCGCCGGCCGGTCCCTTTTTCGTGGGGAGAAGTCCCGACACCCGGAGGAGCGCGGATGCTGTCGCCGAGAAACCGGATGCGCCACAGCGCCGAGTTCGCCTCCGTCATGCGCTCCGGTCGGCGCTCCTCGCGCGACGCCGTGGGCGTCGCCTACCTTCCGCCCCCGCCCGGCGCCGCCGATCCGGCGGCTCCCGCGGACCCGCCGCGCGTCGGTTTCGTCGTGAGCAAGGCGGTCGGGGGAGCGGTGGTGCGCAAGCGCGTCCAGCGCAGGCTGCGCCACGCCATGCGGCCTCTCTTGGCTGTTCTGCCAAACGGTAGCCTGCTGGTAGTGCGTGCCAAGCCCGTCGCCGCCTCCCTGCGGCAGGGGGACCTGGCCTCGCAACTCGACAGCGCGATCGCCGCGGTGATGCGTTCCCGTGGATCGTCGTCGCGTCGTCGGCGCGGCCGCGGTGGACCCCGGCCGCCCGAGGCGGACCCGGTGAAGAGCGAAACAGCAGGGAACCGCCGCCCGGACGAGGGTGGAGAACGGTGGGCGAGCCGATGACCGAGCACAGACCGACGGCGTTCGCGCGTGTGCTGATCCTGCCCATCCGGGGCTACCAACGCTTCATCAGCCCGCTCTTCCCCCCGGTCTGCCGTTTCTACCCTTCGTGCAGTACGTACGCCGTCCAGGCGCTGCGCGTGCACGGAGCCCTCTACGGGTCGTGGCTGGCGATCAGGCGGATCGGCCGTTGCCACCCCTTCCACCCGGGGGGTCTTGATCCGGTTCCGCCGCCCAGAGGGCGTCGGAGCGAGGAGTCCGAGGAGTCTACGGGCGAGGCCGGTCACGCCGGAACCGCTCCCGGGGACCAGTAGCTGAACCGAAGCAAATAGGAGTTGGCCGGTGCTGGACTGGCTTTACAACATCGTCGGCTGGATCTTGGTCCAGATCCACGCGGGTCTGACCTTCGTCGGCCTCGACACAGACAGCGGTTGGGCCTGGGGCCTGTCCATCGTGCTGCTCACCGTTCTCATGCGGCTCCTGCTCGTCCCGCTGTTCGTCAAGCAGATGAACACGCAGCGGAAGATGCAGGACATCCAGCCGAAGATCATGAAGCTGCGGGAGCGCTACAAGCACGACCAGCAGCGGCTCCAGCAGGAGTCCATGAAGCTGTACCAGGAGAGCGGTACCAACCCGATCATGGGTTGCCTCCCGCTCCTCCTCCAGATGCCGGTCTTCTTCGCGCTCTTCAGCGTGCTGCGGAGCGTCGCCGAGGGCAACGTCCAGTACAACTTCACGCCGGAGCTGGTGGAGAGCGCCCGCCAGGCGCTGATCTTCTCCGCGCCGATCGCCGCGCAGTTCAACAGCTCCCCCGAAGAGCTGATGGCCCTGGGCGCCACCAACCCGATCATGGCCAAGATCATCATCGCCATCGCCTGTGTGCTGATGGGGACGACGACCTTCCTCACCATGCGTCAGAGCATGAAGCGCAGCATCTCGCAGATGCCTGACAACCCCATGATGCAGACCCAGAAGATCATGATGTACATGGCGCCCCTCTTCGGGCTCTTCGGTCTGGCGATGCCCGTGGGTGTGCTCGTCTACTGGGTGACCTCCAACGTCTGGACGATGGTCCAGCAGCACTTCCTCTACCGGAAGCAGCCCCTCCCCGGACAGGCCGACGACAAGGCCAAGGGCGGCTCCGCGCCCAGCGGCTCGGCGAAGGGGATGCTCGGCCGAAAGAAGGCCGCCGAATCCGCTCCTGAGCCGGAGGAACAGCCTAAGATCGAACGCAAGCAGCCGAAGAAGCAGTCGCGTTCCAAGCGCTCCGGTGGCGGATCCCAGTAGGGTCCTCCCTGCTTCGCGTCGGTTGCGGAGACTTTCGAGTGCGCAGGCGACAATGCCCCTGAGGCGTACGACGGCCAGGGCGTGATGGATGAGGAGACGGGATCGCTGTGGGCAGTAGCGAGGAAGAGAACGGTGGAGTAGCGGTGGCTGAGGCGCCTGAGACCGGAGTCGATGTCGAGGCCCTGGAGAACGAGGGCGACATCGCCGCGGACTACATCGAGGGACTCCTCGACATCGGGGACTTCGACGGCGACATCGACATGGACGTCGAGGGGGACCGTGCGATGGTCTCCGTGGTGGGGTCCACCCTCGACGAGCTGATCGGTGAGGACGGCGAGGTCCTGGAGGCCCTCCAGGAGCTGACCCGTCTGGCCGTCCACCGCGCGACGGGTGAGCGCAGCCGGCTGATGCTGGACATCGGCGGCTACCGCGAGGGCCGCCGCAAGGTGCTCTTCCAGATCGGAACCGAGGCTGCCGACAAGGTCAAGGAGTCCGGCGAGATCTACCCGCTGGAGCCCATGACGCCGTTCGAGCGCAAGGTCGTGCACGACGCCGTCGCCGCCGCCGGGCTGCGCAGCGAGTCGGAGGGCGAGGAGCCCAACCGCTACGTCGTGGTGCATCCCGCCTCGTAGGGGAGCTTCCCCCGTGGGGGGTGACGGTGTTTCACGTGAAACACCGTCACCCCCTTCTTTTGTGCGGTCGGTTCCGTGCGTCCGAGGCCTGTCCGCGGTACCGCCCCCGGGAGTCCTCAGTGCGACGGAGGGGCCCTCGGGCGCCTCCGTCGGCGCGGACGTGTGCTCCGGGGCCGGCCGCCGTCCAGTGTCCCGATGGGCGCCGCGGTGGAGGTGTCGTCCCCCCGGGGCGGGCGTCCTCGGGGCGGGCGTCCCCGGGGCGGGTCGGCTTGTCGACACGTCGCCCGGTCGCGGTGTCGCCACGTCGGCGTGTCGACGTTTCACGTGAAACGGTGGGGGAGGCAGGTCGGGGCAACGAGAATGTTTCACGTGAAACACGCGCCATCAGGGGCGCCGCGGGAGAGTGGGGGCGCGCCGCGACACGCGCACGGGGGCGGCTCCGCGTGAAACCCTGGTGCCGCCCGCACGTAGGATCATGAAGGATCTTTTCTCATGCGCGCGGAACAGCGATCCGCAGCGCGGATCTCCCTCGCCGACCGAAGCCGCGCCGCGCGCGGAGTCCCGGGTGCGGCGGACCGAGTATGGAAGTGACGATGGACGAGTTCCGACAGGTGGGTGACCGATGACCTCGGATGTTGAGGACCCCGGTGCCGCGCTACCCGCTGCCCCCGTGCAGGCGGAGGCGGTCTTCGGTGACTCCCTGCCGAAGGCGCGGCGCTACGCCGAACTGCTCGCCGACGACGGGGTGCGCCGTGGTCTGATCGGCCCGCGGGAGGTGCCGCGCCTCTGGGAACGCCACCTCATCAACTGCGCCGTCGTGGAGGAACTGATCCCCGAGGGCGCCGAGGTCGTGGACATCGGCTCGGGTGCCGGGCTCCCCGGTCTGGTGCTCGGACTGATGCGCCCCGACATCCGCATGGTCCTCCTGGAGCCGCTGCTGCGCAGGACGGTCTTCCTCGACGAGGCGGTCGAGCTCCTGGACCTGCCCAACGTGGTGGTGCGCCGGGGGAGGGCCGAGGAGGCGCACGGGGAGCTGCTGACCGATTTCGTGACGGCTCGCGCGGTCGCGCCCCTGCCCCGGTTGGCGGGGTGGGCGCTCCCGCTTCTGCGCAAGGGCGGCAGCCTGTTGGCGCTGAAGGGGGAGCAGGCGGAGGCCGAACTGGCCGCCGGCCGGGAAGACGTTTCCCAAATGCGGCCTAGCGTTAGCGATGTGATCAGGGTGGGGCGGGGTAAAGTCGATCCCGCTACCACGGTCGTTCGCGTCACGGTGACATCCGACGGTGGTCCGCCCGCGTCAGCAGGTTCCCAGAAGACGCGGGGCGGCAAGAAGAAGCGCGGACGGAAGAGGTGAACTCATTCGTGCCCCAGAACCAAGCCGACAACGCCGATGTTTCACGTGAAACATCCCCGGGCGCCTATGGAGATCTGCTCGGTGATTCACGTGAAACACCGACCGAGACCGACTACGGCGTCCCCGACACCCCCCTCGCCCGTGCGGCCCATGCGGCCATGGCGGTCCGCGGGCACGACGAGGCCTGGCCCCGTCCCGCGTCCTGCCGGGTGATCGGCGTCGCCAACCAGAAGGGCGGCGTCGGCAAGACGACCACGACGGTGAACATCGCCGCTGCCCTGGCGATGCACGGACAGCGGGTCCTCGTGGTCGACCTCGACCCCCAGGGCAACGCGTCCACTGCACTCGGGATGGAGCGCGACACGCAGACGCGCTCCATCTACCACTGCCTGGTCGAGGACGAGGAGATCCGCAAGCTGGCCCAGCCGGTTCCGGGCATCCCCAACCTGTGGTGCGCCCCGGCCACCATCGACCTGGCGGGCGCGGAGATCGAACTGGTCTCCCTCGTCGCGCGCGAGGCCCGGCTCAAGCGGGCCTTCGCCGCGTACGACACCGAGGACCTGGACTACATCCTCATCGACTGCCCTCCGTCTCTCGGCCTCCTCACGGTCAACGCGATGGTGGCGTGCGACGAGGTGATGATCCCGATCCAGTGCGAGTACTACGCCCTGGAGGGTCTCGGGCAGCTGCTCCGCAACGTGGAGCTCGTCCAGTCCCACCTGAATCCCGGGCTGGCCGTCAGCACGATCCTGCTGACGATGTACGACGGCCGGACCCGACTCTCGCAGCAGGTCGCCGACGAGGTGCGCTCGCACTTCAAGGACACCGTCCTGGACACGCT
Organism: Nocardiopsis codii; assembly: GCF_036327455.1. NCBI lineage: Bacteria > Bacillati > Actinomycetota > Actinomycetes > Streptosporangiales > Nocardiopsidaceae > Nocardiopsis > Nocardiopsis codii. The sequence goes on from NZ_JAUZMY010000042.1 coordinate 47,298, forward strand.
GATTCCCAGGAGTGTCCGGGTGTCCGAGGCGCCGAGCTACGGCCAGTCGGTGATGACCTACGACCCGGCGTCCACCGGGGCGGTCGCCTATCTGGAGGCCGCCCGGGAGATCGCCCACCGGGCGCGGGGGATCACCGGCTGACGCCGGATGTTTCACGTGAAACACGGTCACCGCCCGCCCGGTGGGGCCGGGCGGAATCACAAGAAGTGTGGAGGGAGTTGCCGGTGAGCCAGCAGCGGCGCGGTCTGGGCAAGGGACTGGGGGCGCTGATCCCGCAGGGGCCGCCCGCCCCCGCCCCGGTGGAGAGAGAGCGGGAGACGACACCGCCGCCCGCGCCGGAGCCGGTGGAGGCGAGCACCACGACCGCGGTGCCCGGTCCGGTGGAGATGCCGGACGGGACGTACCTGGAGGAGGTCAAACTCTCCGACGTACGGCCCAACCCCCGCCAGCCCCGGAAGTACTTCGACGACGAGGCCCTGGAGGAGTTGCGGGAGTCGATCGTCGAGGTCGGCCTGCTCCAGCCGGTGGTCGTCCGCAAACTGCCGGTCGGCTCGGAGGTCGGTTTCGAGCTGATCATGGGGGAGCGGCGTTTCCGGGCGAGCAAGCTCGCGGGACTCGAGCGCATCCCGGCGATCGTCCGCAGGACGGACGACGACGAACTCCTCCGGGAGGCGCTCCTGGAGAACCTCCACCGGCAGCAGCTCAACCCCCTGGAGGAGGCGGCCGCGTACCAGCAGATGCTGGACGACTTCGGCACCACGCAGGCGGAGCTTGCCCACCAGGTCGGCAAGTCGCGCTCGCACATCACCAACACGCTGCGTCTGCTGAACCTCCCCGGCAAGGTGCAGACGCGTGTGGCCGCCGGCGTACTGAGCGCGGGGCACGCGCGTGCGCTGCTGGGCGTGGACGACCCCGAGCTGCAGGACCGGCTCGCGGGCCGTGTCGTCCAGGAGGGGATCTCGGTCCGCTCGTTGGAGGAGATGGTCGCGCTCCGGGAGACGCCGGACGACGACCGCCCCCGCCGCGCCTCGGAGCGGATCGCCAACTCGCCCCAGGTGGACGAGTGGGCGACGCGTCTCTCCGACCGCTTCGACACCACGGTCAAGGTCCAGATGGGCCGGAAGAAGGGCAAGATCGTGGTGGAGTTCGCGACGCCCGAGGACCTGGCGCGCATCATCGACCAGATGGGCGCGGAGAACCTCTGAGCGTCACCTGACCGGTCCCCGACGGCGGTGTTTCACGTGAAACACCGCCGTCGGACTGTTCCGCCGCCACCGCGGGCGAGCGTGTTTCACGTGAAACAC
>NZ_JAUZMY010000043.1:0-45602 GCF_036327455.1 Nocardiopsis codii
CGTTGGTTCAGGGTGGCGTAGACCTCGGAGGCGCGGCCGAGGTTGGCGAGGCTGACATTGGGGACCTCGATGCCGGTGAGGACCTTGATCGCGTTGCGTGAGGAGTCGGACATGTTCGGGTCCAACGGCATACGCGACCCCTCCTTCCTCTGCCCCTGGCGCCGCCACGCGGCCATGGAATCAGTGGAACGAGACGTTAACGGCGGTAGAAGACGGACCTGTTAACAGATGAATGCACTGATGTGAGGTCTCGTTCGCTTTTGCCTCGTTTCAGTCCCTCGGTGTGAACACGCCGTGGCGCGCGGGGCGCGGGCGCGTCCCGCGCCCTCACCCCGCGGGGGACGGCTGTGGGTGGCGTCAGGTGAGCACAGCTTCGACGACGCTCATCCCGCTGCCGGGCACAACACGGTTCAACCGGAGCCAGAGACCTCGAACAGTTCGGCCGACCGGGTCGGGGTCCGCCGGGACGAACTGCTTTCCAACGCCCATGACCTGGCCTTCGTCGACATCCAGGGGGAGACGATCCGGACGTGCGAGAGGAGACGCCACCCCCGCCTGGTCGACCCACCGCTTCGACCCGCGAGGTGACCCGGGTCGTGTGAGGTGTCCCGGGTGGCCTCGGCCGGGCGTGAGGCGCAGCGCCTGGACTTCATCGACTGCGGGTCGGGCTCATACGGAACAGGCTTCCCTGGCGGAGGGCACCGTCCGTGCCGATCCCGAAGGATGGCGGGCTTTCCGCTGTTCGGCTGGTCATGCGGGTGAGGGCAGGGAGGCGTGGAGCCGGAACCGGTGCCCGGTCAGGCCCCTCGCGGTCCTCGGGAAGGCAGTCGGCGGGGACGGCGCGTTCCGTGGCGTGCCGGTCGATCTCGCGGAGAACGACGATCGGCCTCGTCCCCGGTCAATGAGTGGTGAGCCCCCCACACGCGGGGGCGGAAGGGCAAGTCCTCACGGGTCGTGCGCGCTGTCGCCGTCCCGCGGTTCCTGACCGGGTTCGGCAGGACTAGGCCGCGTTCGGCGGATCATTCCGGGCTCGCGTCCCCCAGGCTGCCTCTCGCCGCGCCGATTGCGCTTGGACAGCCAAACCCGGGCTGACCTGCGCTACCCGTCTTGTGAGAGATGGCCTGGAAGCCGCTCGCGTCGATCGGCGCAAGCGCCGAGTCAACCGAAAGCATCCACGGAACACGCCCTAGCCGGCGCCCTGAACCCGCTTCCCCCGTCGCGGGTCCCCGTCAGTCCCCTCCGCCGTCCCCACCGTCTCCGTCGCCGTCCCCCCAGCCGCTGCCGGAGGACCGGCCGTCGTACCCGGCACCTCCCCCGCCGCCCCCGCGCGGGGGCGAGTGGTCGTCCAACTCGATGAGGTGGTTGAGGCCGAAGCAGGCGAAGTAGGCGACACCGCAGAGGAGCAGGAGTCCCCCCAGGTCACCCCTCTCGTCGTCGTCGAGCTCGCCGATGACGGAGCCGAGAACAAGGAGGGCCATCAGCGCCAGGCAGACGAGGGCCAGGAGTCCCGCCAGGTTGATCAGCCACCTGGGATCCTCCAGCATCTCGAGGATGCCATCGAAGTTGTAAACCAGGTAGCCGCCGCCGATGATCACCAGAAGTACTGCCAGGCCGTCCACGAGACCACCTTCCAGGGTGCGTGGTGCGCTCATCCTTACACGCCGGCGGTGGGTTCTCGGGGTCGACGGGTGGCTGAATCAGGCCGCTTCCGGACAGCCGTCCCACCCCCACAGCGGGTACACCACAGGAATGAGCGAGCTCGTGTTCTCCAGGTCCGGTCACAGCGGCGTCCGAGGCAACCGTGTGGAGGTGGCGTTCCGCAAGAGCAGCTACAGCGCCGCCTCCCACGACTGCGTCGAGGTCGCCGACCTCCCCACAGGAACCGCCATCCGCGATTCCCGGAACCCGCACGCCGGTCACATCGACATCCCGCGGCGGGAGTGGGCAGTGTTCCTCGACGTGGCGCGGGGGTAGCAGGAAGGCCCCTCCGAAGAGGGGCCTCCACCGCTTGTCGTTGCAAGTCGGCACCCTCGATCGCGCGGGTGCTCACAGAGTTGCCCTGCGGGAGCGGTTCGCCGGTGAAAGCGTGATCCCCACGCGTGTGGGACGGACCCGGGCCACCCCGGCCCTGAGGAGCGACGTGGACGACGAGCAGACCGCGAGGACCCGCGCCGGCGCCATCTCCGGATGGGCGATCGTCACCTCTCTGATGACCGCCGTCGCCCTGATCGTGTACACCCTGACCGCCGAGGGTTCCTGGATCACGTGGACCCTGTGGGTGACGTGGGCGATCCTCGCCGCAGGCACGGTGTGGGCGGCGTCGGTCGTCCGACGTGCCGACCGCGCGGAGTGACGCTGACGCGAACATACCCAGGGGCATCCGACCCCACGGTGGTGCGGATGACGGACGGTGCGCGGAGTGCGGGGATCAGTGTCCCTGTCTGTACGTGCTGTCCTGATCGGCCTCGCACAGTCGCCTCAGCATCATCACGACCACGGCGCGCCACTCGGGCGCCAGGCTTGCGAGCCAGGCCTCGTCATCGGTCGGGGAGTCAGAGATTTCATCGTCCACGCAGGTCATGTACCCGCCCGGTCGGCTTCGTCCACCTCGTCCACACCCCCGGGACACTCGCTGCGAGCCCCACGCGCGTGGGAGTGGGACCGGGCCCGTCAGGTCCACCGGCCCATGGCGGGCCACGTCTTGCCGGGGTGGTCCACGGGGGTGAACCCGGCCGCGTCGAAGAACGCCACGCGTCCCTCCACGTACTCGCCCTCCTCCGGCAGCAGGAAGACCCACCGCGAACCCGCGTCGCGCGCCATGGCCACGAACTCCTCGAGCAGCGCCGTGCCGATCCCCCGCCGCCGCCACGCCGCATCCACGATCAGCGCCAGAACATACCCGTGCGGGGGAGGCGTGGGCGTTCCGGGACCCATGTAGGCGCCGTCCATGACCCCCTCGATCCAGCCCACCACGACATCCTCGTCGACGGCGACCAGGACCACGATGCCGTCGGGCCAGTAGCCGTCCGGGTAGCCCTTCACCTCGAAGTGCGGGGCCGCGGCCACGATCAGGGAAGCGATCGCCGGGCCGTCACCCGGCAGAGCAGGACGGATCAGCATTCCAGCACGGTAGTCCTCCGGTCGATCCGGTCACCGCCACCACGCCGCCGACGGGCACACCGCGAGCACGGGCGAACCCGAGTACCGCCCTCCTGGGGAACAGCACGGAACGGCTGCGTCGAGGTCCCTCCCCTCGGAACCGCTCTCCGCAGTCCCGGAATCCCCGGTGCGGCTGGTTGCCCTCTGCGCCTAATGGTCGGACCAGTTTGGTCGGAAGGGAAAGGCCGGCGTGAGGATAATCCGAAGGTAGGGAGATTTTCGGGCGAAGGAAGCCTGAATTGGTATGATGACACCTCTGTGCGACGTGCATGGCGCTGCGGCTTCCCGCTGCACCGCCGGCCCCGATGACTTGGAGAGATCCGTGCCCAGCGATTCCGGCGGCGAGCGCACGCCCGTCACCCAGAGGGCCGTCGAGCGGATCAAGGCGATGATCTCGGGGGGCGAGGTCGGACCCGGCGAGCGCCTGCCCACCGAACGCGACCTGTCCGCCCAGCTCGGGGTGTCCCGCAGCTCCATGCGCGAGGCCATCCGCGCGCTCACCACGCTCGGTGTCCTGGAGTCCCGCCACGGAGCGGGCGTCTACGTCACCGCGTTGCGTCCCGCGGACCTGCTGGAGACCTTCTCCGTCCTCGCCGAGGTGTCCCAGGGCCACACCCTCCTGGAGGTCCTCCAGGTGCGCCGGATGCTCGAGCCCGCCGCGACGGCCCTGGCCGCGGCGCGGGCCGACGCACGGGACCTGGAGCGCATCGGTGCGCTCCTGGAGCACATGGACGGCACCGCTGCGATGGACTGCGGCGGACTCCGCGCCGGCGCGCGCCTGGTAGGGGAGGGCAGTGACGGGGGAGTGCTCGACACCGCCGGTGCGGACCTCGGCTTCCACCAGGCCATCGTGGCCAGCACGGGCAACGCCACCCTCGCGGCGATCAACGACGGGCTGTCCTCGCGCACCTTCAACGCGCGCGTGTGGGCCGGTCACCGGGAGGCCGGTCTGACCGCGGAACTCCACGAGGACCATGAGCGCATCCACGAGGCCCTCGTGGCGCGCGACCCCGACGCGGCCAGGGCCGCCGCGACCGTGCACGTCCTGCGGGTGGAACGCTGGCTCCGAACCGATCTGGCGCGGAGCGGCGGGTCCGGGGACTGATCCCGGGCACGGAGCGGACGCACCGGGCCGGGACCGGTCTGCGGCTGCCACGCGGCGCCGACGGCCTCAGCCGTCACCGTCGCGGATGCCGTCCGCGACCTCCTCCGCGCCGAGCATCCGCGTCATGTCCTCGCGGTCCGGCGCCGGGGAGTGCTCCTCCTCGGACTCCGGTGCCCGCTCGGGAACCTCCCGGTCCAGCTCCGCACCGATGCCGAGGGCGTCGTGGTCCTCGATCTCCTCGATCCGGTGGCCGTACGGGTAGTCCTCCAGGAACTCGGCCACGGCGGTGTCCTGGTCCGCGGCACCCGCGTCCATGACCGCGTCCACGTCGTCGATGTCGCCCTCGTGCCCGAGTGCGGGCTCGGAGGGTCCCGCGTCGAATTCGTCGGGTCGTCCTGTCACCGGCCTCCCCCTCCCTCTCGGGTCCCTACTCCTGATCATGCCTGGTCGGGGCAGGGGATGCCAGTGGGGCGGGTGAGGACAGTCCGCGAAGCAGACGTAGTGGGCGAAAAGTGCGAAACGTCGCGTGGTCACGGACGGTAGGCTTTGGCGCTGTTGTCCGAGATTACGAACGGAGTCCCCTCTCCCGTGACCGTGCGCGACCGGGTCCGAACGATCGTCGAGGCCCCCTGGTTCCAGGCCGCCGTCGTCGCCCTCATCCTGATCAACGCCCTCATCCTCGGCATCGAGACCTCTCCCCGGGTGATGGCGGTCCACGGCGACCTCCTCCACGGCATCGACATGGTGATCCTCGCCCTGTTCGTCCTCGAACTGGGGTTGAGGGTGTTCGCCCACCGTGCGGACTTCTTCCGCGACCCCTGGAGCTGGTTCGACATGGTGATCATCGGGATCGCCCTGCTGCCGACCTCCGGGCCGTTCTCCGTGCTGCGCGTGCTGCGCGTCCTCAGGGTGCTGCGGCTGCTGTCGGTGATACCGACCCTGCGGCACGTCGTGTCCGGACTGTTTCGGGCGCTGCCCGGCATGATGTCCATCCTGTTCCTGGTGATGCTGCTCCTCTACGTGTCCGCGGTCATGGCCACCCGGCTCTTCGCGGAGGTGTCCCCGGAGTACTTCAACGACCTCCCCACCTCGCTCTTCACCCTCTTCCAGATCGCCACCGCCGACGGTTGGGGCACCATCGCCAAGGACGTGATGGAGCACAAGCCCATGGCCTGGGTGTTCTTCGTCGTCTTCGTGCTCGTGTCCACGCTCGTGGCGCTCAACCTGTTCATCGCCGTCGCGGTGGAGGCCCTGGAGAAGGACGACAGCGAGCAGAGCGACGGCGGTCCGGGCGACGGGCCGGGCGGCCGGGTCGGTTCGGACCCGGACGACGGCGGTCCCGACCCGGGGCACGCGCTGATCCTGGCCGAACTCAGGTCGCTGCGCGCCGAGGTGTCCGAACTGCGACGCGAGCGCCAGGAGGCGTGAACGCCGGAGCGCACCCGCCCCCGGTGAGGGGAATCCCCCGGCCGTGGCTGTGGAAAGCCCCTGAAGCGGGGGTGTTCGTGGCAGGCTAGGGCTGTGCGCCGGACGTCCCCGGACGGCGCGGCGCACACGCCTTCGGGCACAGCCGCACGGTGGGAGCGTCCCGAGGACCGAGCACCCGTGCGCCACCGCCCGCACCAGACCCCACGGACGACGAGGAGCGACCGGATGTCTGCCAGTACACCCCTCCCTCGCACTGAGGACACCGGAGAAGGGGCCCCCGCGGCCCTTCCCCTGGACCACAGAGAGGAGTGGACCGCGCTGGGAGCACACCGTGCGCGCCTCGGCCCCGCCCACCTGCGCGAGCTGTTCGCCGACGACCCGTCCCGGGCGGCGAGGTACACGCTCGACGTCGGCGACCTGCACGTCGACTACTCCAAGAACCTCGTCACCGACGAGACCCTCGGCCTGCTCCGCGAGCTGGCCGCCGCCACCCGCGTCGCGGACCTGCGCGACGCCATGCTGCGCGGCGACCACATCAACGTCACCGAGGACCGAGCCGTCCTGCACACCGCCCTGCGCGCCCCCCGTGGTGCGGTCATCGAGAACGACGGCCGCGACGTGGTGCCGGACGTGCACCGGGTCCTGGAACGCATGGGCGACTTCGCCGACCGGGTCCGCTCGCGCGAGTGGCGAGGTCACACCGGCCTGCCGGTGCGCAGGATCGTCAACATCGGCATCGGCGGCTCCGACCTCGGTCCCGCCATGGCCTACGAGGCGCTGCGCCCCTACACCGACCGGGGCCTGGAGTTCCGGTTCGTGTCCAACGTGGACGGCACCGACCTCCACGAGGCGCTCATCGACGCGGACCCGGCCACCACGCTGTTCGTGGTCGCGTCCAAGACCTTCACCACCGTCGAGACCATCACCAACGCCACCGCCGCGCGCGGCTGGCTGCTGGACGGGCTGGGCGAGAAGCCCGGCGGCGACGCCATCGCCAAGCACTTCGTCGCGGTGTCCACCAACACCCCCGAGGTCGAGGCCTTCGGTATCGACACCCGCAACATGTTCGAGTTCTGGGACTGGGTGGGAGGCCGCTACTCCTACGACTCGGCCATCGGCCTGTCCCTGATGGTGGCGCTGGGCCGCGAGCAGTTCCTGGAGATGCTCGCCGGGTTCCACCTGATGGACACCCACTTCGCGACCGCCCCGGCCGAGCGCAACCTGCCGTTCCTGCTCGGCCTCCTGGGCGTCTGGTACGGCGGCTTCCTCGACGCCCACAGCCACGCGGTGCTGCCCTACAGCCACTACATGTCCAAGTTCACCGCCTATCTCCAACAGCTCGACATGGAGTCCAACGGCAAGTCCGTGCAGCGGGACGGGCGGCCCGTCGGCTGGCAGACCGGCCCGGTGGTGTGGGGCACCCCCGGCACCAACGGCCAGCACGCCTACTTCCAGCTCCTGCACCAGGGCACCCGGTTCGTTCCCGCGGACCTCCTCGGGTTCGCCAACCCCGCCCCCGACCTGCCCGTGTCCCTGGAGTCCCAGCACGACCTGCTCATGGCCAACCTGTTCGCGCAGGGGCAGGCGCTGGCCTTCGGCAAGACCGCCGAGGAGGTCGCCGACGAGGGTGTGCCCGCGGAACTGGTCCCGCACCGCACCTTCGCGGGCAACCACCCCACCACGACGATCCTGGCCGACCGGCTCAGCCCGTCCGTCCTGGGGCAGCTCGTCGCCCTCTACGAGCACAAGGTGTTCGTGCAGGGAGCGGTGTGGAACATCAACTCCTTCGACCAGTGGGGCGTCCAGCTCGGAAAGGTCCTGGCCAAACGAGTCGAACCCGCCCTCAGCGAGGGCGCCGACGTGCCCGGCCTCGACGCCTCCACCGCCTCCCTGGTGGAGCGCTACCGCTCCCTCCGCGGCCGGTAGGGGAAGGGAGTGCGGACCGGGGGCGGTCGCGAGCCGCTGCGCCCCTGGTCCCGCCGGTCGGAGGTCGCGCCGCGCCGCGAAAATCCTTTGCCCGCCCGGGGACCGTCCGGTTAGCCTGGGGCCGACATGCTGAACTGACATCGAGACCGATCCGCCGAGCGTGCGGGGCTCGCCCGTCCGGGGCTTGAGCCGGTACCCCGCTCCGCGTACCCGCGAACCCGCGGTGCGGTCTCGATGTCGGCGGCGGACCCTGCGTCCGCTGCCCTCCGGCAGGCCGCTTCGCGCTCCACGGATCCGCGCTCCACGCGCCCGGGAGGCGACGGGACCGGCCGGGCATCGGGACCCACCCCCAGACGAAGGGTGGTCCCACTCCGTGACCCACGAATCCACACCCGCACAGGGCGGCGCGCCCGCCACATCCGCGAAGTCGACGCGCCCTCCCACGGCGGCGCCCGGCGCGAGCGGTCCGCCGCTGCTGCGCGCCCGCGACCTGGCCCGCGTCTACGGCGACCACGTGGTGTTCGACGGGGTCGGCCTCGACGTGGCCCCGGGCCAACGCTTGGGGTTGGTCGGAGAGAACGGCGCGGGGAAGTCCACCCTGCTGCGCCTGCTGTCGGGGGAGGAGGAACCCGACGCGGGCCGGGTGGAACGGCCCGACGACACCGGCTTCCTCTGCCAGGAGCTGCCGCACCACCCGGAGACGACGCTGGCCCAGGTCATGGAGGAGGCGCTCGCGCCCGCCAGGGAGGTGGAGCGGAGGCTGACGCGGAGCGCGGCGGCGCTCGACGCCGCTCCCGGGGACGCCGGGGTACTGGCGGCGTACGCGCAGGCCCTGGCCGACGCCGAGCGGGGGGAGGTGTGGGACGCCGAGCGGCGCGCCGAGCTGGTGGTGGCGGGACTCGGGCTGGGCGGGGTCGAACCCCGACGGCGGGTGGGCCGGATGTCGGGCGGGCAGCGCGGCCGTCTCGGGCTGGCCGCGCTGCTGGTCCGCCGCCCGCGGGCCCTGCTGCTGGACGAGCCCACCAACCACCTGGACGACCAGGCGCTCGAGTTCCTGGAGGGGTTCCTGCGGGGCCTGCCGGGAGTGGTGGTGCTCGCCAGTCACGACCGGGTCTTCCTGGACGCGGTGTGCACCGGCCTGCTGGACCTGGACCCCGCGATCGAGGGCCCCACGTACTACGGAGGCGCGTACTCGTTCTACCTGGAGGAGAAGCGGTTGGAGCGGGAGCGCTGGGAGCAGCGCTACCAGAGGGAACAGAGCGACCTGAAGGGGTTGCGTGAGGCGGTGCGGACCACCTCGCGCCAGGTCTCCCACCACCGCGCACCGCGGGACAACGCCAAGATGGCGTACGACTTCTCGGGCGGGCGCGTGGAGAAGCAGGTGTCGCGCCGGGTCCGCAACGCACGGGCCCGGCTGGACGAGCTGGAACGCGACCAGGTGCGCAGGCCGCCGAGGCCCCTGGCGTTCAGCGCGCCGTTGACCCGCGCCCCGGGGGAGGCCGACGGCAACGCGATCACCCTGCGGGACGTGGTGGTGCCGGGCCGCCTGCGGCTGGAGCACCTGGACCTCCCACCGGACGGCCGCCTGCTGGTGACCGGCCCCAACGGGGCGGGCAAGTCCACCCTGCTCTACGCCCTGGGGCGCCGGCTGCGGCCGGAGACGGGGCAGGTGCTGTGGCGGAGGGGGGTGACGGTGGCGCTGCTGGAGCAGGACGCTGTGTTCTCCGCCCCGGAGAGGACCCCGCGCGGGCTCTACGACGGGTTGAACGCGTCGCTGCCGGACGCCCCGCGCCTGACCGACCTGGGCCTGGTGGCGCCGCGTGACCTGGACCGGCCGGTGGGGCTGCTGAGCGTGGGGCAGCGGCGCCGCCTGGCGCTCGCCATGCTGATCGGGCACTCCCCGGACGTGCTGCTGCTGGACGAACCGACCAACCACCTCTCCCTGGCACTGGCGGAGGAGCTGGAGGAGGCCCTGGGTACGGCGCCGGGAGCTGTCGTGGTGGCGTCGCACGACCGGTGGCTGCGCCGCAACTGGTCCTGGTCCGAGTTGCGGCTGGTCGACGGCGGTGCCGCGGGGGAGGCGGAGTCCGCTTCCTAGGGACCGGCCGTGCTCCTCGCGGGCTGCCTGGGCGGGTACCCACCGCACGCCTCGGCGGCCCCGGCCCCGATCTAGAAATCCACAACATAAAGGTGGAGTGTTCGGGAGTTCGTTCGAGGTCCTTCGGGGTGGGAGGCGCCAGATTCCGTGGCCATCCTCCTCGCCCCTGGCCCTCGCCGTGTTTTGACGCTCGTGGCCGGCGTGTACGGGATGAACTTCGACCAGATGCCGGAACTGCACTGGGCATGGGGGTATCCGTTCGCCGTGGCGCTCATGCTGGGCCTGGGCGTCGGGCTCTGGGGCGTGTTCAAGTGGCGCCACTGGCTCTGAGCCGCTCGCCGGTGCGGCGGCCGAGCCCGCCCCGGGCGTGCGCCCGACTCCGTGCAGAGCGCCGCGCCGGGGCCGGTCGAACAGCACGAGCCCGGCGGTGCCGACCAGGTGGTCGGCCCACCGGGACGGGCCGATTTCCCGGAGTGCGCCGGGCACGCCGAAGCCCGTGTCCCTGGGAGACGACCGGGGCGTGGACGGCGTCGACTCCTGTGGTCGTCCCGCGCACCCCGACTCACCGGCCCGGGTGCCGGGGTTCGATCACCGTGTGGCCCTCCCACAGCGGGCCGCCGACGCGGTCGAGCACCTCGCGCCCGACCGCGTACGCCCGCGCCGGATCGTCCAGGGCCGCCACGACCCGGTCGGCCAACCCGGCGTCCAGGTAACGGAGTTCGCGCAGCAGCCACTTGCCCGATCCCTGCCAGTGCCGCCCGGCGGCCAGCGCCAGCCGGGCGGCCTCGGTCAGTGCACGCCAGGCGACGAAGGCCCTCTCCCCGGGGTCGGCCGCCCCGGCGAGGTCGTCGAGCAGGTCGGTGAGGACGAACCGGCGCTCGTCGAGCTCCGCGCGGGTCAGGGGTGCGGGACCGGCCGCCAGCCGGTCCCGCATCTGCGCCTGGAACGCGGCGCCGAGACCGCCCGTGTCGGTCACCACCACCCCTTCCGCCAGGAGGCGGGGGATGCCCGGCCAGCGGTGTGCCAGGTTGTCCTCGCAGTAGGCGGCCAGGGTCTGCGGGTCGTGGACGAGGACTTCCACCGGCCAGCCCGCCCAGCGCAGGCAGTGCCGGTACGGGGCGGCCCGGGGCGGGGTCACCACGACCACGTCCAGGTCGGAGGTCGGGGTGAGGCGGCCCGCGGCGGAGCTGCCGCCGAGGACCACCGCCAGGGCCTCGGGGAACAGGCGGCGGGACAGGTCCAGGACCGTGGGGACGGGGGCTTCCCGCTCTCTCTTCATCTCGTGGTCCTACCGCCGCCGGGCCCGGTCCACGCGCGGGTTCCGTCGGAGGGAGGCGTGCGCCGCCCTCCACGGGCCGGGGGGAGGGCGGGGCCGCCGGCACACGTCGGACCCGTCTCCCGTATAGCCCCAGGTTGTCGCGGTTTGTCCCGCGTGGGACAGGGCGGTCGCAGCCCGGCGCGGACGCTGGAAACGCCCATGTCACTCGTGCAATCTTTGCGTAGTCGATCTACTACGTAAAGCGATAACGGGGGCAGTGCCACATGACCGCGCCGATGGACGCGCCCGAGTCGTCCCAGCACGCCGACCCCGAGGCGGTGGTCGCCGGAGCGGCGAACGCGGCGAACCGGTCCCTGCGCCAGATCGCCTGGCAGCGGTTCCGCCGGGACAAGGTCGGGATGGCGGGCGGGATCGTCGTCATCCTCCTCATCCTCGTGGCCCTGTGCGCGCCCCTGCTGACCGCCTGGTTCGGCCACCCTCCCAACCAGTTCAACCAGGACCTGGTCGACCCGCTCACCGGCGGTGTCCTGCGCGACCCCGACGACCCCGCCCAGGGGCTCGACCCGTGGGGCGGCGTCAGCACACAGCACCTGCTCGGCGTCGAACCCGTCAACGGCCGCGACCTGTTCAGCCGCATCGTCTACGGCGCCCGCACCTCGTTGCTGGTCGCCACCGTCGCCACCGTGGTGTGCGTCGTCATCGGCACCGTGCTCGGTATCGTCGCCGGGTACTTCGGCGGCTGGGTCGACACCGTCATCAGCCGGGCCATGGACATCTTCCTGGCCTTCCCGCTGCTGCTGTTCGCGATCGCCCTCGTCGGCGTCATCCCGGACGGCGCCTTCGGCCTCTCCGGCAACAACCTGCGCATCGGCGTGCTGGTGTTCATCATCGGGTTCTTCAACTGGCCGTACATCGGCCGCATCGTGCGCGGCCAGACCCTCACCCTCAAGGAACGCGAGTTCGTCGAGGCCTCGCGCAGCCTCGGCGCGGGCAGCGCGCACATCGTCTTCCGCGAGATCCTGCCCAACCTCGTCACGCCGATCCTCGTCTACTCCACCCTGCTCATCCCCACGAACATCCTCTTCGAGGCGGCCCTGAGCTTCCTCGGTGTCGGCATCAACCCGCCCACCGCCACCTGGGGCGGCATGCTGGAGGGCGCCCTGCGCTTCTACACGACCTCGCCGCACTTCGTGATCATCCCGGGTCTGGCCATCTTCATCACCGTCCTGGCGTTCAACCTCTTCGGCGACGGGCTGCGCGACGCGTTCGACCCCCGCTCCTCCGACTGATGCGCCCCGCCCGTCCCGGGCCCGTCCCGTTCTCCGGACCGTGCGCCGCACGGTCCCAGCAGCGAATTCAGGAGGCAAGGTGAGTACCCATCACTTCACACACGCGGGGCCGCCCGGGCGGCAGCGCGGACGCGGCCGGGCGGCCGTGCCCGCGGCCGCGGCGGCGGTGCTGGTACTGCTGCTGAGCGCCTGCGGCGATGGCGGTGGCGGACGCGGGGGAGAGGCGGTCGACGCGGAGTTCAACGAGGGCGAGACGCAGATCGTCAACCCCTCCGACCAGACCGGCGGCACCCTGCGGTACGCCATCTCCTCGGACTTCGACTCACCCGACCCCGGCAACACCTACTACGCGTTCAGCTGGAACTTCACCCGCTACTACGCGCGCACGCTGCTCACCTACACCCCGGAGCCGGGGGAGGCCGGTACCCAGCTCCAGCCCGACCTGGCGGAGGCGATGCCGGAGGCCAACGACGACTCCACCGAGTGGACCGTCAAGCTCAAACCCGGCCTCAAGTTCGAGGACGGGTCCGAGATCACCGCCCAGGACATCAAGTACGCCATCGCGCGCAGCAACTTCGGCGACCAGGCGCTGCCCAACGGGCCCAAGTACTTCCAGGAGCTGCTGGCCGACAGCGAGGACTACGAGGGGCCCTACGCCGACGAGGCCGATCCGCTGGCCGGGTTCGACGGCATCGAGACCCCGGACGACCACACCCTGGTCTTCCACCTCAACACGAGCTTCTCCGAGTTCCCCTACGTGCTGGTCCAGCCCCAGACCGCCCCGGTCCCGGCCGACGCCGACAGGGGCGAGCAGTACCAGGGCCACGTCATCTCGTCCGGTCCCTACAAGTTCGACGGCGACTACCGTCCCGGGGTGTCGCTCAACCTGGTGCGCAACGACCAGTGGGACCCCGCCACCGACCCGACCCGCAAGGCGCTGCCCGACCGGATCGAGGTGCAGCTGGGGGTCGACCAGAACGAGATCGACCAGCGCCTGGTCAACGGCGAGCTCGACGTCGACCTCGGCGGCACCGGAGTGGGTCCGGCGATGAAGGGCACGCTGATCACCAACGAGGACGAGAGGCACAGCGTCGACAACCCGCAGACCAACACGCTGCGCTACGTCAACGTCAACACCGTCATCGAGCCCCTGGACGACCCGGCCTGCCGCGAGGCGGTCATGTTCGCGGCCGACCACGACGCCCTCCAGCGGGCATGGGGCGGCGACACCGGCGGTGACATCGCGACGCAGATCATGCCGGCCGCGCTGCCGGGCTCCGATCCCGGCATGAACCTGTACCCCTCCGAGGAGAACAAGGGGGACCTGGACAAGGCGCGCGAGAAGCTGGAGGAGTGCGGTGAGCCCGACGGCTTCTCCACCGCGATCGGCGCCCGAGCGGACCGCCCCGCCGACGTGAGCACCGCCGAAGCCCTCCAGCAGGCCCTGGCCCGGGTGGGCATCGAGGTGGAGATCAAGCAGTACCCGTCGGACAGCTACACCAACACCCAGGCCGGGTCCCCGGACTTCGTGCACGAGAACGACCTCGGCCTGACCGTGTACGGCTGGGCGCCGGACTGGCCCAGCGGCTACGGGTTCATGAGCAAGATCCTGGACGGCAACGCCATCCAGCAGGCGGGCAACAGCAACATCTCCGAGCTGGACGACGAACAGATCAACGACTGGTTCGACGAGGTCGTCACCATCGACGACGAGGAGGAGCGCGCGTCGATCTACACGCAGATCGACGAGCGGGCCATGCAGCAGGCCGTGATCGTCCCGGCTGTGTTCGAGCGGACCGTCCTGTACCGGCCGCCGAACCTGACCAACGTCTACTACCACGTGGGCTACTCGATGTACGACTACATGACCCTGGGCACCACCAGGGAGTAGTCGGCAGCGGGCCGGGCCCGTGATGGCGCGGGCCGGTGGGTGCGTTCCGACCCCGGAAGGGGAAACGCACCCACCGGTCCGGTGGTTGGTAGCGGGAGGCCGACTCAGGATCTCGGGGCTGTCGGTCGGTGCGACGCGGTGGCCCTCACAGGATCAACAGCCTGGAAGAGAGCTGCCGTTGTGCCAGACGTAGTCGGCGAGTACGTAGCCGGTGACCCCGGTCGCGTTGTTCGTCAGGTAGATCATCGAGCTGAAGTGCGGTCGCGGCACGATGCAGCGCACGTTCGCCGATTGCGACGTGTAACCGAGCCCGAGGATGCTGCTGGTGGTGTCGGGGCTCTGGCGGATGCGTGCTCCATCGACTCGGAACCCTCCCGCGACGGCGGTGGTCACCTCTTGGCTCACCGCGGCTGATGCCGGCGGTGCGACGACCAGGGTCGAGAGTGCGACGGCGAGGGCGGCCACCAGCGCGGCAGTCTTGTTGCGGGCACGGTTCACGATCACGGTTGCTCCCATCACTGTGTGTTGACCGCACCGATTCTCGCTACTCCGGGTAGCCGCCCGCTACCGGCCTCCAGGGGGCAGGGCGGTGCCCCCCGGGATACACCCCCCTCACCAGGCCAACCCACCTCGAACCCACCGATCCCGGGCTCTCCACCCGCACCGGCCGTACCTGAGGGATTGTCCACTGACGGAAGAACCCACCGGCGACACCCGGGGGCGCGGAGGACCCGGGTGGGAGCATCGCGACCGCGCGCCAGTGGGGGCGCGGTCGCTGGGCGGCGACGGATGGAACGGTGTTGGCGAGAGACCGTCAGTGGTGGTGGCCGTGCCGGCCGAGGGTCTCCACGGGCGTCGCGCCGGGGCGGGTCCACTGCGGAACGGGGCGGCTGGTCGGGCCCCAGGTGGCGTTGCCGTCCGCGTCCGTGCGCCAGGACCAGCACGGATCACGCCCCTCGGGCCAGCCCTCGGGGTCGTCCTCCCACGCCTCGCCGCGGCCGTAGGGGGTCAGGTCGAGCAGGCCCAGCGAACCGTTGACCCGCTCGTTGCCGCGCCCCGTCGTGGAGTAGGTGAGGAACGCGCGGTCGCCGTCGCGCAGGAAGCAGGTCAGGAAGCCCATGCTGCCGCCGACCGGCTCGTCCACGCCGCGCACCGAGTACCAGGGCTGGGTGTATCCCATGAACTCGACGTAGGAGGCCACCTCGTCCCAGCGGCCCGTGGTCAGGACGGCGAACGAGACCCCGCGGGCGTTGAGGTAGACCGCGTCCTTCAGGTGCCAGGCCGTGGTGGTGCAGCCCTCGCACTGCCCCTGGTGCGGCGCGCCGTCGTACCACATGTGCTTGTAGACCACGAGCTCGTCGCTGCCCTGGAACAGGTCCAGGAACGGGACCGTGCCTTCGGTTCCGACGACCTCGACCGTCCCGTCGAACTCCACCATCGGCAGTCGGCGGCGGGCCGCGGCGAGGGCGTCGCCCTCGTGGGTGTAGGCCTTCTCGCGGACCAGGAGTTCGTCACGGGCGGCCTGCCAGGTGGCCTGGTCGACGACGGGCGGGCGGCCGGGCGGCGCGGCGGCCGGGTCGTCCGGTGTGTTCGTCATGGTCGTCCTCCACGGTGTCTCGTGCCGGGCGGCGCCGTACGGCGTCCGACGGCGTTCACCGGTCCGGACCCGCGACCCGGCCGGAACCCCTGGCGGCAGGAGGACCGGCCCGCGCGGCCCGAGGCGGCCCGGCACGTTCACCGGCGTGCGCTCAGGCCTCGCCGTAGAACTCCTCCAGTTCCCGGTCCAGTCGCGCCAGGTCAGGGTGCTCGCAGAACACCGCCCCGGCCCACCGCGACCGGGCGACGTCCAGGGGCACGACCACCGCGGCCGTCACACGCTCGTCCACGCGGTTCTGCGCCTGGCGGATCCGCTCCATCGCGGGCCCCAGCTGGGCCCACAGGAACGGCGCCACGCGCTGGTCCTGCTCGGAATCGCCCTGCCCGGACAGTGCTTCCCGCACCATGCGTGCCGCCTCCGGCTCGTCCACGCCGTAGGCGTCCGCCACACTGCGGGCCACTCTGGCCCGGTCCGACGAGCTGAACAGGTCCGGCATGATCGTCCTCCTCGAAACGCTTCTGCCGCGCGAACCGCGGTCCCGGGTCGTGCACACCACACTCCCCGGGCGCGACGACGGCGGGCCCGCGAGCCAGGCCGCGGCACACCCTCATCACAGAATTAGCACGCCACCGGGCTGTCAGTGGTCAAGTCCGGGTGATTGCCGTTCCTGTTCCTGCTCCCGGTCGCCGGTCGCCGGAGGGGCCGGGGAGATCCCGTCAGGGGTGCGGAGCGGGAGGTGCGCCCCGATGTCGGATACACACCGACATGAATGCGTGGTCGTGTGAACACGCTCAGCTATCGTGGCTGGTGTGGGCGTGTCCTGGTGTGGGCGGTCACCGTGACCCCGGCGGCCCCGCCGCGACCGGCCCCGTCCGATCCCCTGAACGGAGAGCGCGCGCGTTGCTGACCTATATCCTGCGTCGCCTGGGCGCCGGCCTCCTGCTGCTGGCCGTGGTCACCCTGGTCACCTTCGTCATCTTCTACGTGGTGCCGCGGTGGGCGGGGCGGACCATCGAGCAGCTGGCGACCATGTACGTGGGCCGCGCACCGACGCCCGAGGCGATCCAGGGCACCATCGAACGGCTGGGCCTGGACAAGCCCGTCATCGTGCAGTTCGGGGAGTTCGTCCGGGGCATCTTCTTCGGAGCCCAGTACCAGTTCGGCCGGGACACCGTCGAGTGCTCCGCGCCGTGCTTCGGCTACTCCTTCCAGAGCTACCAGGAGGTGTTCCCCGAGATCCTGGCCCGGCTGCCGGTGACGGCCTCCCTGGCGCTGGGCGCGGGCGTCATCTGGCTGGTCGGCGGCATCCTGGTCGGGGTGGTGTCGGCGGTGTGGAAGGGCAGCCTGTTCGACCGCCTGGCGATGGCCGTCGCCCTGGCGGGCGTGTCGCTGCCCATCTTCTTCACCGGCCTGCTGGCCCTGGCGTTCCTGGTGCACGCCTGGGGCCTGTTCGCGACGCCCGCTTACGTCCCCTTCACCGAGGACCCGCTGGGATGGGCGGAGGGGCTGTTCCTGCCGTGGCTGACACTGGCGTTCCTGCACGCCGCCATGTACGCGCGGCAGACCCGCGCGGGCATGCTGGAGACCCTCGAGGAGGACTACATCCGCACCGCCCGCGCCAAGGGGTTGAGTGAGAGGAGGGTGGTGCTCAAGCACGCGCTGCGCCCCACGCTCACCCCCATCGTGACGATCTTCGGACTGGACCTGGGCCTGGTGCTGGGCGGTGCGGTCCTGACCGAGCAGGTGTTCTCGCTGAACGGGATCGGCCGGTACGCGGTGAACGCGATCACCCAGAGCGACCTCCCGGTGATCCTCGGGGTGACCCTGTTCGGGGCGTTCTTCATCGTCGTCTGCAACCTGATCGTCGACCTGGTCTACCCGCTGATCGACCCGCGCGTGCGCATCCGCGGTTAGGGGGTGTTCTTTGAACTTTCGGGTCGGCGGGCGGCCGTCCGGGCGGTCTCTGGCAGGACGAGGTGCGGGGTCCGGCCCGGTCGTGCTTCACGGGCGCGGCGGGAGCGAGCCCGGTGGACGCGAGCCCGCGAGGATGCGGAGAACACGGCCCGGGGCCGGTCGTGGCCGTGCCGGCCGCCGCCTCCGCCGGAGGCCCCCCGGCCGGGGGCGTCCCCCTGCACCGCCCCAGTGACGAAGCAGTTCCCAGACCCGTCGGACCGAGAGAGCAGAGGCGTCCCCTATGAGTGAGTCCGCACCGTCCTCCGCGGAGGCCGTCGTCCGGGTGGACGACCTGAGGGTGGTGTTCCCGACCATGGACGGCGAGGTCCGGGCGGTGGACGGGTTGTCGTTCGAGGTGCCCGCGGGCGGCGCCCTCGGCATCGTGGGCGAGTCCGGCTCGGGCAAGAGCGTGACCTCGCTGGCGCTGATGGGCCTGCACCGGGGCAGCCGGGCGCGCATCAGCGGTGCGATCGAGGTCGTGGGCCAGGACGTGGTGTCGGCGTCGGACAAGCAGCTGCGGCGGATGCGCGGCAACGACATCGCCATGGTGTTCCAGGACCCGATGCAGTCGCTGCACCCGCAGTTCACGATCGGCAACCAGCTGGTGGAGGCGCTGCGTGTGCACCGCCCGCAGGTGTCGCGTGCGGCGGCGCGCGAGCGCGCGGTGGAGTCGCTGGAGCGGGTCGGTATTCCGCAGGCGCGGAAGCGGATCAACTCCTACCCGCACGAGTTCTCCGGCGGCATGCGCCAGCGCGTGCTGATCGCGATGGGGCTCATGTGCGACCCCAAGGTGCTGCTCGCGGACGAGCCGACCACGGCGCTGGACGTGACGGTGCAGGCGCAGATCCTCGACCTGCTGGACGAGCTGCGCCGCGACCTGGACATGGGCCTGATACTGGTCTCCCACGACCTGGCCGTGGTCGCGGGCTCGGTGGACGAGGTGGTGGTCATGCGCCGCGGCGTGGCGGTGGAGCGCGGTGACGTCCGCCGGGTCCTGTCCGAACCCGAGCACCCCTACACGCAGGAACTGCTGGCGGCGGTGCCGCGTGTGGAGGTCTCCCGCGCCCGGCGGCGGGCGCGCGACCGCTCCGACCGGGCCGCGAAGGCGCGTGCGGAGCAGCGCCGGCGTCCTTCGGGGGCGACCGCGCCGGGGGAGGGCGGTCAGCAGGAGGCCTTCGACGCGTTCACCCCGTCCCGCGAGCCGGAGAGGGGCGAGGTCCTGCTGCGGGTCGAGGAGGTGGCGCAGAGCTTCAGGGTACGGGGAGGGCTGTGGGGTCGCTCCACGGACTTCTGGGCGGTCAAGGGTGTGTCCTTCGATCTGCACCAGGGGGAGACGCTGGGCATCGTGGGTGAGTCCGGTTCGGGCAAGAGCACGTTGTCGCGGATGGTGATGCGTCTGTTGGAGCCCACCCGGGGCCGGGTGGAGTTCGAGGGGCGCGACATCACGCACATGTCCGAGCGTGCGCTGCGTCCTTTGCGCCGTGATGTGCAGATGGTGTTCCAGAACCCCTACTCGTCGTTGAATCCGCGTCTGACGGTGGGTGACGCGATCGGGACGGCGTTGCGGGTGCAGGGTGAGAGGGACGGTAGGAAGGTGCGCCGTCAGGTGCAGGAGCTGTTGGAGCGGGTGGGGTTGGAGCCCAACCACTACAACCGGTTCCCGCACGCGTTCTCGGGTGGTCAGCGTCAGCGGATCGCGATCGCGCGGGCGCTGATCCTGAAGCCGAAGCTGATCATCTGCGACGAGCCGGTGTCGGCGTTGGACGTGTCGACGCAGGACCAGGTGTTGCGGTTGCTGTCGGAGTTGCAGGACGACTTCGGTCTGACCTACATCTTCGTGGCGCACGATCTGGCGGTGGTGCGCCAGGTCAGCGACCGCGTCGCCGTCATGAGCAAGGGGGAGATCGTGGAGCTGGGAAGCAGCGACGGCATCTACGAGGATCCGCAGAGCGACTACACGCGTCAGCTGCTCACGGCCGCCCCCGTCCTGGACCCGGACGAGGCCAGGCACCTGCGCGCCGAACGCGTCCGGCAGCGCGCGGCGGGGGCCTGAGGCCCCGCGAGGGGCCCCAGGCCGTTGGCCTGGACGGGGCCCGCGCCCCCGCGGGGGCGCGGGCCCCGCGCCTCAGAGCAGGCTGCGCCGCCCGGCCAGGGAGTCGATCCACCGGTGCAGGTGGTCCGACCAGTCGCGCCCCGCGCCGTCGCGGTGGTCGACGCTGAAGTGGTGGAAGCTGTCGCGGCCCTCGGAGAAGAGCAGGCCGGGCTTCTTGTCCAGTTCCAGCACCGCGTCGAACCCGCGCTCGTCGGTGACCAGGGACAGCTCCAACTCGTTCAGCCCCCGGTAACGGCTCGGGGCGCGGAACTCGATCTCCTGGTAGAAGGGGAGCCGCTGGCGGGTGCGGGGGATGCGGCCCCGTTCGAGGTCGGCCTGCTTGAAGGTGAACCCGAGGGCCACCAGCGAGTCGAGGACCGCCGCCTGGGAGGGCAGCGGCACGACCGCCACGGGGTCGAGGTCGCCGGGGTCGACGGCGCCCGCCACGTGCAGGCGGGTGTTCACCCCGACGTGCATCCGGTGCAGGTGGCGGCCCCGGTGGACGGTGACGGGGGTCTCCCAGGGGACGGGGAGCTCGAAGGGGACCTGGAAGCGCTGGCCGGGGGCCAGGACGGTCCCCTCTCCCAGGGTGATCCGGTGGAACTCCATGTCGTTCTTGACCTCGTGGTCGCCGACCTCGGTCTCGACCTGTGCCTGGAGGCCGACGGTGAGCCGTTCGACCCGCTGCTCGACGTCTCCCGCCTCGACGTGGACGGTGCCCCGCAGGGCGCCGCCCGGACGGGTATCGGTGGAGTCCAGGACCGTTTCGACGGAGGCTCCGCCGAATCCGATACCGGCGAGCAGGCGTTTGAGGACCATGGTGGATTCTCCGTACCGCGCCGGTGGTGCCGTGGCCGGGCGGTGGGCAGAAGGGGAAGAAGGGGGATCGGCACCCGAGGAGGAGACGCGGGGGAGGCGTCCGTGGTTCCCGGTCGGCGCACGCCGCCGGTCCGGATCAGGTGAGCCCCCGCAGGAGGGCGCGCAGCCCGAAGCGGAAGCGGGCCTCGGCCTCGGCCGCGTCGGGGGCCTCCTCGTCGTCCGCGTGGCGGACCTGGTGGACGACCGCGCCGACGCAGTAGGAGTGGAGGGCGTCGGCGGCGCGGTCCACGTCGTCGCCGGTCAGCCCGGCGTCGGTGAAGGCGCGGTGCATGAGGGCGCGGGTGGCGTCGCTGTCGGGGGTGCGCGGCGCGCGGTGCACCAGCAGGGAGAGCGCTCCGGAGTACGCGAGCATGCGCGCGCGGTGGGTCTCGGCCCAGTCGGTCAGGCGGACGTCCCACGGGCGGGTGTCGACGGGCTCCTCCTCCGGGCCGCCCTGCCCGTCCTCGGCGGCGTCGGTGTCCGCCGGCTCCTCGTCGGCGGGGGCGGGTCCGTGGGGGGAGGGGGAGGCGACGTAGGCGGCGATGGCGTTGAAGAGCTGTTCCTTGCCCAGGGGGAAGTGGTGGTAGATGGCCATGGCCTCCACCTCTAGGGCGTCGCCCAGCCGTCGCATGGACAGGCCGCCCAACCCGCGCCCGGAGATGATGTGGAGCGCCTCGACGATGATGCGCTCGCGGCTGAGTCCGGCGTAGTTCCTGCTCATGGTGTTCCTTTCGGGGGTGTGCGACGTCAAGGTGGCAGATCGCGCGGACGGGGGCCACTACCGACGCGCGGCCCGGGTCGCCGGATGATCTTCGTCACCTCTAGAGTGGCCTCGACCGACGGTACGCGGGTACGGAGTGCACACATGGGACTGGCCGAGAAGAGCACGACAGAGGCGCGCGAGAGCCTGGAGGCCGACCGGGAGCGGGCCGCGCAGCTGCCCGAGCTCCTGCGGGGGGTGGCCGAGGCGCAGGAGGCCCTGGACGCGGTGAGGGGGACGGACGCGCCCGTGAACGAGGTCCACCTGCGGGGCGTCGCACTGGACGAGGCGCTCACCGAGGCGATGCGGGCCGCCTACGCCAAGGAGCGGACACTGGTGGGGCTCAAGGGGTACCAGGACCGGATCCACCGCCGTAAGCGGCTGGCCCGGCCGCAGGTGCGCGAGGCCACGGAGGTGGCGGAGACGCTGCTCACCGCACGTGAGGCCCACCGGCTGCACGGGATCCAGCGGGTACCGCGCCTGGTGGGATGACGCCGGTTTCCCACGGTCGCCGTATGGAGCCGTTGCACGCACGGTAGTTTGGTGTTCGGTCCCATCGGGGCCGGACACCGCAGTAGGCCACCGTGGGGAGCGCAGCAGGAGATGGCGGATTTCATCCGCATCGACCCGATGTCGAAGGTACCGCCCTACGAGCAGATCAGGTCGATCGTGGCGATCGCGGCCGCCAACGGCGAGCTCCCGGTCGGCTACCGGCTGCCGACGGTGCGCGCCCTGGCGGGGCAGCTCTCGGTGGCGGTCAACACGGTCGCGCGCGCGTACCGGGAGCTCGAACAGGCGGGGGTGGTCGAGACCCGCGGGCGTTCGGGCACCTTCGTCGCCGCGGGCGGCGACGACCAGCGCGCGGAGGCACTCGCTGCCGCACGCGACTACGCCGAGGTGATCTCCCGGGTGGGCCTGGACCACGACGAGGCGGTGGAGATCCTGCGGGCGGCGCTGAGGCGCTGACCCCCGGGCGCGGTCGATTGGGTACGGGCCCCGCCCTCCCCGCCGCCCAGGTCCTGCGGGGCGCGGTCCTTACGTGCCCTCAGCGGCGCAGCCCGATCACGGACACGACGTAGAAGCCGATCAGCCCCAACCACACGAACGGCAGGGTCCCGGCCGGGCCCAGGGCGGCGGCGATGCCGGTGATGGGGATGCTGACGCCCAGGCACACCAGTGAGAGCACGAAGCGCACGGTGTTGGAGGGCACCCCGGTTCTGGCGGGGGCGGTGGGGGTCTGCCGCGCGACGTGGTGACGGACCCTCTCCTCGATGGTGTCGTCGATGCGTTCGACCAGGGACGCGGCCAGGGCCTCGTCGTACTCGGGGCCGAGCTCCCGACCGGCCTTCAGGGCCGCGGCGACCTCGTCCCGGCGGTGGGAGGGGTTGTTCGTCATGAACGCCATGCTCCCACCGTGCCGCGGGCGTCTCCGGGGCCGCGGGCGGATACCAGGGGCAAATCGGGGAGATCCCTGAGACGGGACACGGCTCGGGGCCGCCTCCCGTGCGGGAGACGGCCCCGGTGGGCGTCGCGTGCCTGTGCCTAGCTCGCGAAGTCCAGCAGCTGCTGGGCGCGGCTGGGGTGGCGCAGCTTGGACAGCGACTGCTTCTCCAGCTGGCGGATGCGCTCCCTGGTCAGCCCGAGGTGCTTGCCGATCTCGTCGAGGGTGCGCGGACGGCCGTCCATCAGCCCGAACCGCAGGGACATGATCGTCGCCTCGCGCGGCTCCAGGTCGGAGAGCGCGTTGCGGAGCTGGTCGGCCATGAGCTGGCGGTCGACCACCTCGGAGGCCTCCGAGGCGTCGATGTCCTCGATGAGGTCGCCGATGCGGGTCTCGCCGTCCTCACCGATGGTCGAGTCGAGGCTGATCGGCTGGCGGGTGACGCGCAGCAGCTCCTCGATCTGGGCCGGGGTCTTGTCCAGCTCCAGCGCCAGTTCCTCGGGGGTGGGCTCGCGCCCCAGCGCCTGGTGCATGTCGCGCTCCAGCCGGCTCACCTTGCTGAGGAGCTCCAGGACGTGCACGGGGAGGCGGATGGTGCGGGCCGAGTCGGCGAAGCCGCGCTGGATGGCCTGGCGGATCCACCACATGGCGTAGGTGGAGAACTTGAAGCCCTTGCTGTAGTCGAACTTCTCCACGGCGCGGATCAGTCCGAGGTTGCCCTCCTGGACCACGTCCAGCAGGGACATGCCCCGGTCGCTGTACTTCTTGGCCACCGACACGACCAGGCGCAGGTTGGCCTCCAGCATGTGGGACTTGGCCTTGCGGCCGTCCTCGGCGACCCACTCCAGCTCGTCGGCCTCGGCCTCGGCCATCGGGGTGGAACCGTCGACGTCGCCGTGGAGGCCGAGCCGGTACTCGGCGTAGAGTCCGGCCTCGACGCGCTTGGCCAGGTCGACCTCCTGCTCCGCGGTGAGGAGCTGGCGTCGGCCGATGGCCTTGAGGTAGGTGTGGACCGAGTCGCCCATGGCGGGTGACTGGTCGTCGAGGTCGGCCTCACCGGTCTCCGGATCGGTGGTGGCCTGGGTGGTCTCGGTCTTCTTGGTGCGCCGCGTGGTGCGGGCCTTCCTCCGGGTGGAGGGGCCCTTGCGCGCCGCGACCTTGCCGGATGCGGCCTTGGGTGCCTCGTCGGTGTCGGGCACCGTGGCGATGAGAGTGTTTTCCAGCACGTCGTCCTCGGCGTCAGGATCGGACACCAGCGCGGAGTCGTCGCCCCCGTTGGCGAGCCGGACCCCGTTCTCGGTGAGTTCACGCAGGATGGATCGGCCGTCCCCAGAGGAGACTCCGGCCGCGGTGAAAGCGGTACGCAGTTCGGAGAGGGACAGGTGTCCCTGGGCGCGTCCGCGGGTGATCAGGTCGGTCAGGGCCGCGTCGGCGGCCGCGTCCTCGTTCTGAGCGGGGCCGTCGGGGGCCTCGGCGGCTTGCGCCGAAGCGGCTAGGGCAGTGCTCGTCATCTGGGCACCTCCCTCCCTTCCAAGACGTATGGCACGTGGCGGAGGGTTCCCGCCGACTGGACGCGCCAATATGTCCAACGTGTCGGGGAGTCAAATGTTCCCTGTCTCGATTGGATATCGTTGGGAGTGGCGTAGATCACTGGGTGGGAAGTGGCGAAGCGTGCGCTGCAGCGGGTAAAGGAACGCGCTCGGAAGCGGCTGCGCCGCGGGCCGGGTTCCCGGCCGGGCCACGAGGAGGGTGCAGGGGCACGAACGAGTGGACCGATGGCTGTCGCCAACTGCGGACCTCCTTGGGAGAGGGGCCGAAGGGACCGGATACTCAGGTAGACGCGGGGGACCTTTCGGAAGTTCCCCGCCTTCCGGACACGACCGTCGTCGCACGTGCCGTCACCGGGGGGAGTCAGGGCGCGGACACCCCCCAGGTCACACCCGTTTCCACGAGTTCACGAGGAGCGGAGCGAGGCACCCGACGGGCCCAGGGTCCCATGCGCGCGGAGTGCGCCGGTAACGGTGCGGCGCGCGGACGGACCGCCGGAGGCCGGTCGGAACCCGCGGACGCGGTGTCCGGACACGGTCCGACGCGTCCGGCGGACGGTCCCGGCGCCGCCACCGCGCGGGCGTCCGGGAGACGGCCGCGACCTCAGGACGCGGGACCGCGCAGCGCCACCAGGTCGGGCTTGCCCGAGGCCAGCATCGGCAGGGATCGCCGCAGGTCCAGCTCGCGCGGCGCCGCGTAGGAGGGCAGGCGCTCGCGCACCCACGAGCGCAGCTGCTCCAGGGTCGGCGGCGCGTCCGGGTCGGCGGGCACCACGACCGCGCTCACCCGCTCGCCCCACTCCGGGTCCGGGCGGCCCACGACCACCGACTCGGCCACCGCCGGGTGTTCCATCAGCAGGGCGTTGACCTGACCGGGGACCACCTTGTGGCCACCGGTGTTGACCACCTCGTCCATACGGCCGAGCACGCTCAGGCGCCCGTCCGCGTCCAGGCGGCCCAGGTCGTTGGTGCGCAGCCACGACCGCCCGTCGGCGTCGCGGGTCAGCGCGTCCGGGTCGCCGGCGGCGCCGGGGGCGAGCCGGTAGCCGCTCAGCAGCATCGGACCCGACAGCAGGATCCGTCCGGGCTCCCCGGGGGCGCCGGAGTCGACCCGCACCCGGACGCCGTCCAGGGGGACGCCGTCGTAGACGCATCCGCCGCAGGTCTCGCTCATGCCGTAGGTGGTCAGCACCCGCGCGCCGGCCGCGCGCGCGGCCTCCACCAGGGCGGGCTCGGCGGCGGCCCCGCCGAGCAGGACCGTCCCGAACAGGGACGGGTCGGCTCCGGCGGCCAGGAGCCGCCGCAGCTGGGTGGGCACCAGCGACACGTGCGGTCGCAGTCTCGCGGCCAGCTCCCGCACGGTGTCCGTGTCGAAGGGGGCGTGCACCGCCTCGGCGCCCGTCGCCAGGGCGCGCGTCATCACCTGGATGCCGGAGATGTGCCCCGCGGGCAGGACGCACAGCCACGCGTCCCCCGGGCCGGCGCCGATCCTGGCCACCGAGGCGCGGGCGGAGGCGCGCAGCGCGTGCGCGGACAACTCCACCCCCTTGGGGGCGCCCGTGGATCCGGACGTGGTGACGACCAGTGCGGTGTCGGCCCCCGCCGGGGCTGAACCGTCGAGCGCGGTCACCCCGTCCGGGCCGCGCAGGGTCTCCGGGCGCATCGCGGCGAGCAGGTCGCGCACCCGGGCGTCGGGGGTTCCCGCGGGGATCGGCAGCAGCGCCGGGCCCTCGCCGTCCAGGGCGCCGGCCAGCAGGTCGCCGAAACGTTCCGGTGCCAGCCCGAGGACCGCCTGGAGGGGGCGGCCCTCCTCGGACGGGGGGACCTTGACCTGGGTGTCGACCTGATTCTCGCGTGCCACGCCCGCCAGGGTACGCCCGACCGCCGCCCCCGTGCCCACGGGCTCCGCCGAGTCCGGGCGGAGGTCCCCGCGGCCGGGGCGGAGCCCCGGCGGTCCCGCCGCCCCGGGGGCAGGGCGGCCGGGTGCGTGCCTGTTCGTCCCGGCTCGCCTGGCAGAATGCGTAGGGTTGACGCTTGGATGTGGCCGTCGCGGGCACGTCCGCGTCGTCCCCAGTGTCCCCGTGAGGAGAAGTAGCAGCCGTGAGCAGCGTGATCGACTGGCAGCGGTCGGGCGAGTATTCCGACATCATCTACGAGACCGCGGAGGGCATCGCCAAGATCACGATCAACCGCCCGGAGCGGCACAACGCCTTCCGGCCCCAGACCCTGTTCGAGCTCCAGCAGGCGTTCAACATCGCCCGCGACGACTCCGAGGTCGGCGTGATCATCTTCACCGGCGCCGGTGACCAGGCGTTCTGCTCCGGCGGTGACCAGAAGATCCGCGGCGACGACGGGTACATCGGCGACGACGCCGTGGCCCGCCAGGGCATCGGCCGGCTCAACGTCCTCGACCTGCAGGTGCAGATCCGCCGCCTGCCCAAGCCGGTCATCTGCATGGTCGCCGGCTGGTCCATCGGCGGCGGCAACGTGCTCCAGGTCTGCTGCGACCTGACCATCGCCGCCGACAACGCCAAGTTCGGCCAGACCGGCCCCAAGGTCGGCTCGTTCGACGGCGGCTACGGATCGTGGCTGCTCGCCGAGACCGTAGGCCTGAAGAAGGCCCGCGAGATCTGGTACCTGTGCCGCCAGTACAGCGCGCAGGAGGCGCTGGACATGGGCATGGTCAACACCGTGGTCCCGCTGGAGGACCTGGAGAAGGAGACCGTCGCCTGGTCCCGCGAACTCCTGGAGAAGTCCCCTCTGGCGCTGCGCATGCTCAAGGGCGCCATCAACGCCGTCAGCGACGGCGCCGCCGGGATGCAGCAGTTCGCCGGTGACGCCACCATGCTCTACTACATGAGCGAGGAGGCCCAGGAGGGCCGGGACGCGTTCAAGGAGAAGCGGCGTCCGGAGTTCGACAAGTTCCCGCGCCGGCCGTGACGTCGTCCGTCGAGTCCGACCCGGAGGGCGCGTCCGCCGAGGGGCGTGCCTTCGCCGTGGGCCTGCGCGACCGCTTCCGCGGCATCACCGTCCGCGAGGGCATGCTCGTGCGCGGGCCCGCCGGGTGGGGCGAGTTCTCGCCCTTCGCCGAGTACGGTCCGCGCGAGTCCTCCCGCTGGTGGGCGGCCTGTCACGAGGCCGCCCACCTCGGCTGGCCGGACCCGGTCCGCGACCGGGTGCCGGTCAACGTGACCGTGCCCGCGCTGGGACCGGAGCGGGCCCACGCGATCGTCACGGCGGGAGGCTGCGCCACCGCCAAGGTGAAGGTCGCGGAGAAGGGGCAGGACCCTGCACAGGACCTGGCCAGGGTCGAGGCCGTCCGCGACGCCCTCGGCCCGGCCGGGAAGGTGCGTGTGGACGCCAACGGCGCCTGGGACGTGGACACGGCGGTGCGCATGGTCCGGGCCCTGGACCGGTTCGGGCTGGAGTACGTCGAACAGCCGTGCGCGACCCTGGAGGAGTTGGCCGAGGTGCGCCGCCGGGTCGACGTCCCGGTGGCCGCCGACGAGTCGATCCGCCGCGCCGACGACCCGCTGAAGGTCAGGGCCGCCGGTGCGGCCGACATCGTGGTGCTCAAGGTCCAGCCCCTGGGCGGGGTACGGGCCGCGCTGCGGGTGGCCGAGGCGTGCGGTCTGCCCGTGGTGGTCTCCAGCGCCGTGGAGACCTCGGTCGGACTCGCGGCCGGTGTGGCCCTGGCCGCGGCGCTGCCGGAGCTGCCCCACGCGTGCGGGCTCGCCACCAGGCAGATGCTCACCGCCGACGTCACCGCCCGCCCGCTGCTGCCCGAGGGCGGGTTCCTGCCGGTCCGCCCGGTCGTGGTGGACGAGGAGAGCCTGCGCGCGGTGGAGGTGGACCCCGCCGGGTGGCGTGCCAGGGCCGAGGCGGCCCGCGCCGCGGCGGACGAGGTCTCCGGCACCGGCTAGCCCCGGCCCCGGAACATCCTCGCCGGGGCCGGCCCCCGACACGTCGGGTACCGGCGCGTCCGGCGCGGATGTGCCGGGAACAACAGCGGATTCGTTCGCCCTCCGGCCTTGGTGGGGGTTGACTGGAGGGGACGAGTCCACGCGGCGATACTTGGTACACCTTGAGACGATCGAGAGAGTTGATGAATCCGTCTACCGCCCTGGCGCGGGTCCTCGTCGACGAGCTGGCCCGAGGCGGCCTGGTCGAGGCCGTCGTCGCGCCGGGGTCGCGCTCGACACCGCTCGCGCTCGCCCTGGTCGCCCACCCCGGAATCCGCGTGCACGTGCGCGTCGACGAGCGCTCCGCCTCGTTCCTCGCACTCGGCCTCGCCCGTGCGTCCCGGCGCCCGGTGGCGGTGGTGTGCACCTCCGGTACGGCGGCCGCCAACCTCCACCCGGCCGTGATGGAGGCCGACGAGAGCGCCGTCCCCCTGCTGGTGCTGACCGCCGACCGCCCGCCGGAGCTGCGGGGCACCGGCGCCAACCAGACCGTGGACCAGATCGGCCTGTACGGCGGTGCCGTGCGCATGTTCGCCGAGGTCGGCACCCCCGACCCGGTGCCCGGGATGGTCGCCTACTGGCGTTCCCTGGCCTGCCGCGCCTGGGGGGCCGCGGTGGGGGGCAGACCCGGGCCGGTCCACCTCAACGTGGCCTTCCGCGATCCCCTGACCCCCGACGACACCGCCGCCGGGTGGCCCGAGCCCCTGGAGGGGCGTCCGGGACACCGGCCGTGGATCAACCGGCCGGGGCCGCCCGCCGACCCCGCGCCGTTCGTCCTCCCCTCCGCCGAGCGCGGCGTCATCGTGTGCGGTGACGGCGACTACGACCCGGTGCCGTACCTGGCTCTGGCCGAGCTGACCGGGTGGCCCCTTCTCGCCGAGCCCACCTCCAACGCGCGGCGGGCGGGAGCGGTGTCCACCTACCGCCAGCTCCTCGCCTCGCCCCGCTTCGTCTCCGAACACGCCCCCGAACTGGTGGTGAGCGTGGGGCGCCCCAACCTGTCCCGCCAGATCCTGGCCTTCCTGCGCCGGGCCGAACGGCACGTGGTCGTGACGTCCGGGGTCGTGGGCGACCCCGCCGGGAGCCTGGCCGACGGGTTCTCCGACCCGGCCCGCACCGCCACCGACGTGGTCGCGGCGGTCGCGCCCCCGGCCGGCCTGGGCTCCGGCGCCCCGCAGGGCACGGACTGGTCCGAGGGGTGGCTGAGAGCCGAGGCCGCCGCGCGCGGTGCCCTGGACGCGGTGCTGGACGGGGACGAGGTGCTCAGCGAGCCCAGGCTCGCCCGCGACCTCGTCTCGCACCTGTCGGCGGGTTCGCTGCTGTTCGCCGGGTCGAGCATGCCCATCCGCGACCTGGACGCCACCATGCGGGCGCGCTGCGGCGTGCGGCTGGTCGGCAACCGGGGCGTGAGCGGGATCGACGGAACCGTCTCCACCGCCGTCGGCGCCGCGCTGGCCCACCAGAGCGAGGGCGGAGGCCACGCCTACGCGCTGCTGGGCGACCTGGCGCTGCTGCACGACCAGAACGGGCTGATCATCGGCCCGGGCGAGCCGCGCCCGGACCTGGCCGTCGTGGTGGTCAACAACGACGGCGGCGGGATCTTCTCCGGACTGGAGCAGGCGGGGCACCCCGACTTCGAGAGGGTGTTCGGCACACCGCACGGGGTGTCGATGGAGCGGGTGGCGGCCGTCGCCGACCTGCCGTACACGCGTCTGGAGTGGGCCACCGACCTGCCCAAGGCCCTGTTGGGGGAGGGCCTGCGGGTCATCGAGGTGTGCACGAAGCGGCCGGACAGCGCCGCGCTGCGCCGCAGGATGCAGGCGGCGGTCGACGCGGTCCTGTGACCGCGGTACCGGAGCCGCCCGTCCCGCCCGGCGGCCTCTCCCGCACCGACCCGTGACACGGGCCGCGGGGTTGCGCTCCGCGGCCCCGCCGGGGGAGTGACGGGCGCGGCCACGCCGGTGTGCTCCCGGGCGGCCGGGAAGCGGTGCATACCCGACATGTCCGCCACCCCCCACCTGCGCCTATCCTGTGGCGCATGGCCGAACAAGCGCGTCGGCCACCGTTGAGCGGCGACCTCGCCCAGCGCGTGGTCGACCTGATCGCACCGACGATCAGCCACAACATCAACGTCATGGACGAGCACGGCACCATCATCGCCTGCCTCGACCCCGAACGGCGCGGCACGCTACACCGCGGCGCGCAGAGGGTCATCGCGCAGGGGCGGGGCGTGCTCGTGACGGCCACCGAGCCGGGGACCTCCGACCGGCCCGGCGCCAACGAACCCCTCATGGTCGACGGCGAGCTGTGCGGCGTGGTCGGGGTGACGGGAGATCCGCACGAGGTCGCCCCGCTGGCCAGGGTCGTCGCGCTCACCGTCCAGCTCCTCATCGCCCAGGAGCACGAACAGGACGCGGTCACGCGGCGCCACACCGAGGCCCGCGACCTGATCGCCGCCCTCAGCTCGGGTACCGCGCGACCCGGCGCCGCCCGTGCCCGGCTGTCCGCCGCCGGGCTGGCCCCGCCCTGGTCGCTGGCGCTGTGGGCCGCGCCCTCCCCGCGTCCGGACGGCTCCGCCGCGCCCCCCGGCCTCGCGGAGACGGCCGTGGTCCGGATCAACGCCGACGCCGGGCACCGGGCCGCCGTCCTGCACGGCGCACTCTGGCTGGTCGGCTCCGGCGCCGCCCCCGCCCCGCGCGCCCTGGGGCTGCCGGGGGAGAGCCGCCACACCGCCACCGCGCCGACCGACGACGTCGCCGTCCTGCTCGCCCACGCGGAGGAGGCGCGGGCACTGTGCCGGTACGCCGGTCTGATCCCCAGCATGGCGGGCGGCGCCCCGTGGTCGCGGACGATCGCCGTCGCCGTCGCCCACCTGCCCGTGCGCACCCTCGACCACCTGGCCGGGCTGGTCCTCGAACTCAGCGGCGCACAGCGGCGCACGGTCGCCGCGGTGGCCTCGACGACCTCGATGCAGGCCGCGGCGGACTCCGTGTACGTCCACCGCAACACCCTGCTCCAGCGTGTGGAGCGCATCCGGTCCGTGACGGGTCTCGACATCCGCCGGGCCGACCACCTGACCACGCTCCAGATGGCCCTGTACGCGTGTGACGCTGTGGGCGGTTCGCACACAGGCCTCACATGAAGTCCCAGGAAGACTGGGCGGATCACCGTCGAATCGCACCAATGATGTGCTTAGGCTCTCAAGCATGTCCAAAGCGTTTCGCACACATGACGAGGCAACCCCCCTCCGCGTCGCCGTCGTCCCGGACTCCTTCAAGGGGAGCGCCGGCGCGGTGGACGTGGCGGCCGCGATGGCCCGGGGCGTCCAGGACGCCTTCGACGACCACGGCACACGCGTGACGATCGAGACCCTGCCCTTCGCCGACGGCGGCGAGGGAACCCTCGACGCCCTGCTCGGCGCCTGGGGCACGACCGCGCTCGCCGTGGACACCACCGACGCCCTCGGCAGGCCGGTCCGGGCCAGGTACGGGCTCTCCCCCGACCACGTGACCGGCGTCGTCGAGGCCGCCGAGGCCAACGGCCTGCCCGCGGTCTCCGACGTCCCCCTCCGGCCGCTGACCGCGAGCACCCGCGGCGTCGGCCCCCTGGTGGCGTCGCTGCTGGACGCGGGGGCGGAGGAGATCCTCCTGTGCATCGGCGGCTCCGCCACCACCGACGGGGGGACCGGCCTCCTCTCCGCACTGGGCGCGCGGTTCCTCGCCGCGGACGGCTCCGAACTCCCCGACGGGGGAGGGAGCCTCGCCGACCTCGACCGCGTGGACCTCGACGGCCTCGACCCCCGTGCCCGCCGGGTGCGCTGGCGGATCGCCTGCGACGTCAACAACCCCCTGACCGGCGACCAGGGCGCGGCAGCCGTCTTCGGACCGCAGAAGGGCGCCACCCCCGACGACGTGCGCGTCCTCGACGCGGGGCTGCGCCGCCTGGCCGACGTGCTCGCCGCGGCCTCCGGAACCGACGTCCGCGCACTCCCGGGCATGGGGGCCGCCGGCGGACTGCCCGCCGGTCTGACCGCGCTCCTGGGCGCCGAGGTCCTCCCCGGCTCCCGGATGGTCGCCGAGGTCCTGGGCGCCGAGGAGATCCTCTCCCGCGCCGATCTCGTCCTCACCGGGGAGGGGTCGTTCGACAGCCAGTCCCTGTCCGGGAAGGTCGTCGACGCGGTACGCCGCCTCACCCCCGCCCACAGCCCCGTCGTGGTGATCGCCGGCAGGGTCTCGGTCTCCCCCGAGGACCTGCGCCGCTCGGGGATCACCGCGGCCTTCTCCATCGCGCGGGGCCCCGGCTCCCTGGAGCAGATGCAGGACGAGGTCGTCCCCGGCATCACCTGGGCGGCGTACAACTGCTGCCGGCTCCTCGCGCACCGCTTCGCCTAACCGCACGTCCTAAGGAACTCCGCCCGTGACCGCGCTCCTCATCCTCATCGTCCTCGTGGCGGGCATCGTGCTCGCCACAGCGCGCTGGAAGGTCAGCCCCTTCCTCGCGCTCATGGGCGCCGCCATCCTCGGCGCCTTCGCCTTCCGGATCCCTCTCGCCGACATCGTCACCACCGTGACGACGGCGTTCGGAAGCACCCTGGGCAACATCGGCCTGGTCATCCTCTTCGGCACCATGATCGGTGTGCTCCTGGAGCGCTCCGGCGCCGCCATCTCCATGGCCGAGGCGCTGATCCGGCTGATCGGCACCCGGTTCCCGAACCTGACGATGACGCTGATCGGCTACATCGTGTCGATCCCCGTGTTCTGCGACTCCGCGTACGTGGTCCTCAACTCGCTGCGCAAGGCGGTCACCCTGCGCACCGGCGTCTCCTCGCTGGCCACCGCGATCGCGCTGATGACCGGCCTGTACTCGACGCACACGCTGGTGCCCCCGACCCCGGGGCCGCTCGCCGCCGCCGAGAACATCGGCATCTCCGACAACCTGGGCATGCTCATCGCCCTCGGCCTGCCGGTCGCCGCCGTGGCGGCGCTGGCGGGCCTCGGCTACGCGACGCTGTTCTCGCGCCGGGACTTCACGCCGCTGCCCGCCGAGAGCGACGACGACATCACCACGCAGACCTACGAGGAGCTGCGTGCGAGCTACGGCCGCCTGCCCAACGCCTTCGCGGCGTTCCTGCCGATCCTGCTGCCGCTGGTGCTCATCTGCGTCTCCTCGATCGTCAACATCCCCAGCCACCCGATCGGCGAGGGGACGGCCCTGGAGATCGTCTCGTTCCTGGGTACCCCGGTCATCGCGCTCATCATCGGCCTGATGGCCGCGGCGACGCTGCTGCGCGGCGAGGGCAAGCTGGCCCGGTTCAACGAGCAGATGCACGAGTCGGTGCGCGTCGCCGCCCCGATCCTGCTCATCACCGGTGCGGGCGCCGCCTTCGGCGCCGTGCTGGCGGCCTCCCCGCTGACCGGCTTCCTGTCCGAGAACCTGGCCGGGCTCGGCATCGGCCTGGCCGTGCCGTTCCTGATCGCCGCCGCGCTCAAGACCGCCCAGGGCTCGTCCACCGTGTCGATCGTGAGCACCTCCGCGCTGATCGCGCCGATGCTCGCCTCGCTCGGCCTCGCCACCCCGGAGGGCATGGTCCTGACCGTGCTCGCCGTCGGTGCGGGCGCGATGGTGGTCTCGCACGCCAACGACTCCTACTTCTGGGTCGTCTCCCAGCTCAGCCGTATCCCGGTGGCGACGGCCTACCGCACCCTCACCGTGGCGACGGCCGTCGAGGGCGTCGCCGCCTTCGCCGCGATCCAGGTGCTCGCGCTCTTCCTGCTGTGACCCGGCGCGGCGCGCACGGCCCCGCGGCCGGGACGCGCCGGACCGGGTGGGAGGGGAGCACCGCCCCCGCCGGGGTCCCCGGCGGGGGCGCTCCTCATCCCCGCTCGAAGTGGCGGCGGCGCTCGAAGTCGGTGACCGACGCCGAGAACGCCGCCAGCTCCGAGCGTCCCGCCGCCGCGAGGTGGCGGACCACGTCCGGGCCGAAGCAGGACCGGGCGATGTCGCTCGACTCCCACGCCAGCACCGCCTCCTCCAGCGAGGCGGGCAGGCGGGGCAGGTCCGCGGCGGAGGCGTCGCCCGCCGTCGGCTCGGGCAGCGGCAGCGCCCGGTCGATCCCGTACAGGCCCGCCGCGACGATCCCCGCCACCGCCAGGTAGGGGTTGGCGTCGCCCCCCGGCACCCGGAACTCGATCCGCGCCGACCCGCCCGAGCCCACCACCCGCACCGGGCAGGTGCGGTTGTCCAGCCCCCACGAGACCGTGTTGGGCGCGAACGCCTGCGGCGACAGCCGTTTGAACGAGTTCACGTTGGGCGCGGACAGCAGGGCGAAGTCCCGCATGCACGCCAGCTGCCCCGCCACGAAGTGCTCCATGGTCTCGGACATGCCGTACCGGCCCGAGCCGTCGTCGGCGAACACCGGCGCCCCGGTCCCGTCGCGCAGCGACAGGTGCACGTGGCAGGAGTTTCCCTCGCCGCCGTCGTACTTGGCCATGAACGTCAGCGCCACCCCCGCCTGCGCGGCGAGGGCCCGGGCGCCGGCCTTGTACACCACGTGGTTGTCGCAGGCGCGCAGGGCGTCGCCGTAGCGGAACACGATCTCGTACTGTCCGGGGTGGCACTCCCCGCGCGCGGACTCCACCGTCATGCCGGTGCGCTCCATCGCCGTGCG
Organism: Nocardiopsis codii; assembly: GCF_036327455.1. Classification (NCBI taxonomy): domain Bacteria; kingdom Bacillati; phylum Actinomycetota; class Actinomycetes; order Streptosporangiales; family Nocardiopsidaceae; genus Nocardiopsis; species Nocardiopsis codii. The sequence continues at coordinate 35,053 of NZ_JAUZMY010000043.1, forward strand.
GATGCGGCGCATCAGCGGGTCGATCTCGGCCAGCTCCGGCACCGCGTAGTCGGAGTTGAACCGGGTCGCGGTGGTCAGCCGCCGGTAGTCGGCCTCGAACGCCTCCTGGTAGGAGTCCCGGAAGACGAGGAACTCCAGTTCCGTCCCGGCGAGGGCGTGCCATCCGCGCTCGGCCAGCCGGTCCAGCTGGGCCCGCAGCACCTGCCGGGGGGCGACCGGCACCGGCCGCCCCCCGGAGTCGCGCGCGTCGCCGAGGACCAGGGCGGTGCCGGGATCCCAGGGCAGGTAGCGCAGGGTGGCGGGGTCGGGGACGATCGAGAAGTCGCCCAGGCCGCCTCCCCAGGGGTCGGTGGCGTAGCCGGGCCGGGACTCCATCTCCACGTCGGTGGCGAGCAGGTACAGGCAGGCGTCGAAGCCGTCCTCCAGCACGCGCTCCGCGAAGTCGCGCGGGTTGACGCGGCTGCCCTGGACCCGCCCCTGGAGGTCGGGCAGGGCGACGATGACGTCGGTGATCGCGCCGGAGGCCGCGTCGGCGCGCAGGCGCTCCGCCGGGACGGGGAAGGGCGGCGGGGGCGGGGACGGCGGCAGCGTCTCGGTCAGGGGCGGCAGGCCGTCGCCGAACAGCGGGCTCACACGGCCTCCCCGTCGCCGGCGGGGCGGTCGTCCGGGGCGCGGTGCAGCGGGTTGGGGACGGGCGGGGCGTCCAGGTGGAACTCGGCGTCGCGCTCGGCGCGGTCGTGGTAGCCGCCGCCGAGCAGCCGCTCCCTGTTCAGACACACGCGCTCGAACCCCGGGGCGAGCAGGTCGAACAGCGCGAACCTCGCGGCCAGCTCCGGGAACTCGCCGTGGTAGCGCAGGACCTCCTCGCGCACCAGGGCCCAGAACCGCTCCTCGCCGACGCCGACCTGCTCCTGGACCAGCGGCGCCAGGTAGCGGAAGTGGCCGACGAAGAGGGACTTGGCGATCGACGAGGTGAGTTCGCCCGCGTCGAAGCGCATGAGCACGCCCAGCGCCTCCCCGGGCAGGTCGGCGTACTCGGGCAGGTCGGTGTCGAGTAGCTTCATGTCGTCCACGAAGTCCTTCACCGCCAACCGGACGGGGCGGTCGTGCGCGTCGTAGACGACGACCGCGTTCTCCCCGTGCGGGTTGAACGCCAGCCCGTACCGGTAGAGCAGGTGCAGGATCGGCGGCAGGACCGCGCCGAAGAGGGCGCGCAGCCACTCCTCCGCGGGCAGTCCGGACCGCTCCACCAGCTCGGCCGTGAACGCGCGCCCCTCGCCGTCCACGTGCAGCAGGGCGGCCAGGGTGCGGGCGCGTTCGCCCGGGTCCAGCTGCTCGGTGACCGGTTCGCGCCACAGCGCGCCGAGGAGCTGCTTGTGGCGGTACGGGGCGTCGGGGATGTCCTCCAGGACCGGGTGGCGCACGGCGACCGCCGCGACCTCTCCCGGCAGCACCACGCGGCAGCGCTCGGACAGGAACGCGTCCCCGTCCCGCAGGGCGTGCACCCACCGCGTGCTCGCCGGGGCGGCCCGGCACAGCTCGGTGGGGATGCCGCGGTAGACCATCGTGTTGAGGATGGCCAGGGAGAGCTTGACGTTGAGGCGGTCGGGGCGTGTGAGGTTGGTGAACGTGCGGATGGACTGCTGGGGGAGGTAGTCGTCGGGGGCCTCGCCCAGGGGCACGACCAGCCCGTGGGCGAGTTCGGCGGCGAACAGGGGCACGACCACCTCGTCCCACTGCCAGGGGTGGACGGGCAGCCACACGAAGTCCGCGGCCCGCGTCCCGCTGCGCCGGGCGGAGTCCGCCAGGCGGGACGCGAACCCGGCGCACACCCGCGAGCCCAGCTCGCGCTCGCGCAGGGCGTCCTGGTCGAGTCCGGGAACCCCGTGGTGCTCGGCCAGCGTGCGGTGCACGGCGATCCACGGCATGCGGGCGCGCCGGCGCGACTCTGGGGTGAACCGTGCCCGGTCCCGGGCGGAGAAGCCCACCCGGCCCTTGTTCGCGAAGATCCAGGGATGTCCGCCCTGGTGGCCCTCCAGGTCGGCGTGGGAGAGATCGGCCAGGTCGGCGCTGGTGGTGCGGGACCCGGCGAGGAGGGAGTCGCCGCTCAGCGTCGCGTTGAGCTCCCCGACCGTGAACGCCTCGACCGCGGGGTCCACGATCCCGGCCGCGCCGAGGTCCCGCAGCAGGACGAAGGGGGACGCGGGCGCGGTGGAGCCGTCGGCGCCCTCGCGCACGGCCGTGCCGGGGCGGACCCGCCAGCCGTCCATGGTGGTGCGCCTGCCCTCGAAGACGTAGGCGGCGCCGGGGGAGACGCGGGCCCGCCACCGGCGGGTCCCGTCGTGCCCCGGAGCGCCGGGCGCGGCACCGCCGGTCCCCGCCGCGCCTGCGGCGGTGGACGCGGCTCCGGCGGGGTCCGGTACGGCCGGCTCCGGCCGCAGGGCGTACTCGAAACACAGCTCGGCGAGCATCTTCGCGGTCAGCTCGCGGCAGGCGCGGTCCCAGTTCTCGGGGGTGAGCTCGGCGGGGACCGGGAGCGGGGCGGCCGGCGCCCCGCCGGTCGCGGGCACTGCGGACGGGGCCGCGGTCGGGGTGTCCATGGTCGGGTTCTCCGGGGTGGTGGCGGTCACGGCTGTGCCAGCGGGTTGTCGACCAGGCCGTGCATGACGTCGAACTCGGCGTCGCGCTCGGCACGCTCGTGGAAACCGCCGCCCATGAGCTGCTCGCGGTTGAGGGCGACCCGGCCCACCTCGGGCGCCAGCAGGTCGAACCAGGCGAAGCGCTCCTCCAACTCGGGGAAGCGCGCCTGGTAGTCCAGCACCTGCTCGCGGGCCAGCTGCCACAGGCGCTCGCCCGGCACGCCCAGCTGCCGTTCGACGATGTCGGCCAGGAAGCGCAGGTGCCCGGCGCAGATGGCGGAGAGCACCGAGTGCGCCAGCTCCTCGGGCTTCCACCGGTGCAGCACGTCGCGCACGTGGTCGGGGAGCTCGGCGTACTCGGGCAGGTCGAAGGGCAGGAGTTCCACGTCGGAGCCGAAGTCCTTCAGGGCGATGCGCACGGGCGCCTCGGCGGAGTCGCTGACGACGACCACGTTCTCCCCGTGCGGGGTGAAAGAGGCGCCGTAGCGGTACAGGTAGTGCAGGACGGGCGGGAACAGCGCTCCCAGGAAGCGGCGCAGCCACTCCTGGGCGTCCAGGCCCGACCGCTCCACCAGCTCGGTGACCAGGGCCCGGCCGTCGGCGCCCTCCAGCAGCAGGCACGCCATGGTGCGCGCCCGCTCGCCCGGCGCCAGGTGGTTGTGCACCGGCTCGCGCCAGATCGCGCCGAGGAGTTCGTGGAACCGGTAGGGGGCCTGCGGCAGCTGGTCGAACACCGGGTGGGGGACGGTTGCCGAGGCGCGCTCCGCCAGCATCACCACGCCCGTTCCGGTCAGGAACGGGTCCCGGTCGGCGAGCGCGCGCAGCCACGCGCTGGTGTGCGGCGCGCACCCGGTCTGGGTCCCCGACAGGCCCCGCCACACCAGGGTGTTGCGGATCATCAGCGGCACCTTCACGTTGAGCCGGTCCGGCCGGTCCAGGTTCATCAGGGTGCGGATGGACTGGAAGGGCCGGTAGCGGTCGCGGCTCTCACCCAGGCGCACCACCTGCCCCAGGGCGATCTCGGAGGCGAAGAGCGGGGCGACGACCTCGTCCCACTGGAAGGGGTGCACGGGCAGCCACAGGTAGGCGTCGGGGTCGCCGCCGCGCTCGCGGACCGCGTCGGCGAACACGGCCCTCTGGTCGGCGTCCAGCTCCTCCGCCAGCAGGTGCGGACGGTCGGTCCCGGCCATGGACTGGAAGCGGCCCAGGTCGGGGTGGACGGCGATCCACACCAGGCGGAAGGCGCCGCGCGCCTCGGGGGTGTAGCGGGCCGCGTCGGCCGCCGAGAACCCCAGACGCCCCTTGTTGACGAAGATGCACGGGTGCCCGGTCTGGTACCCCTCGAGGTCCTCGTAGGCCAGGTCGGCCAGGTCGGCCGCGTCCAGGGACGCGGTGAGCAGGCGGGCGTCGGCGGCGTGCGTGGCCATCAGGTCGCGGACCACCTCGGCCAGCGAGTCGCCGGGCAGGCCCACGGTCCCCTGGGCGTCGGTGACGAACAGGGTGGGGTCCCAGGCGGGCTCCTCGCCGTCGCCGGTGACGCGGACGAAGGAGTCGGGGTCCACGTGCCAGGAGCCGAAGCCGCCCCGGCGCGCGGTGAACCCGTAGGCGACGCCGCCGTCCACGGCCAGGGTCCAGGAGGGCGAGCCCGTCCCGTCCCGGTCCGGGGCCGGCTCGGGGACGACCATCTCCTCGTAGGCCATCTCACCGACCATGTGGGCGAGCAGGCGCCGCCCGGCCCGGCGCCAGGTGTCGGCGTCGGTGGTGACGGTCGGGACGTCGTGGGCGGTGTGTGCGGTCTCAGGCATCGCGGGTGTCTTCCGTCCGGTACGCGCTCGGTGCTGTGGTCGGTGGGATCGTCGGACCGGTCGTGGCGTGGGCGGCGGTCCCGGCGGCGGGCACGGTCCGGCACACCGCCGCCGCGCCCCCGTGGGCGCGCATCCAGGACCAGCCCCCGGTCCGCCGTGCTGTCACCGGGCGTCCGGGGTCGGCCGTCCGCGCGGCGTCCGCACCGCGGTGGACGGGGCCCCGGGAGGGAGGCCGGCGCCGGGGAGCGCGCGCACGCCGCGGTGGGGGCGCCGCGGTTCCCTGTCGGGGAGCGGCCGGGGGCGTGACGGCGCGGCTCATCGCCCTCCTCCCGCCGGGGCGCCGAACGACGTGAAGGCCGTGCGCGCGGGCAGCCGGTGGACGGTGCGCCCGGTGACGCTGTTCAGGATGGTCGCCGCACGCCAGGCGCCCAGGCCCAGGTCGGGGGCTCCGACGCCGTGCGTGTGCAGTTCGGCGTTCTGGACGTGGATGGGCGCGGTCAGTTCGGGGTCGGCGGCCAGGCGCATGTCCTCGCCGATCACCGGGCGTCCCCGGGCGTCGGTCTCCAGGAGTTTGGCGATCGGCGCCAGGAAGTCCGGGCTGCGCTGCGCGTAGCCGGAGGCGGCGACGACCGCGTCGGTGCGGGTGGTGAACTCCCGGTCCTGCTCGCGGTGGCGGAACACCAGCTCGAAGCCGTCCCCGTCGGCGCGGGCGTCCAGCAGTTCGCACTGGGCCCGCAGGCTGGCGCCCACCGGCGCCCCGGCGACGCCGCGCTCGTACAGGACGTCGTGGATCTCCGCGATCGTGTCGGCGCTGATGCCCTTGTAGAGCTGCCACTGCTCGGGCACGACACGGTCCTTGACGTGCTGGGGCAGCCCGTGGAAGTAGCTCGTGTAGTCCGGGGTGAAGTGCTCCAGGCCCAGCTTGGAGTACTCCATCGGCGCGAACGCGGGGGAGCGGGTCAGCCAGTGCACGGCGGTGTCGCCGTGCTCCGGGGAGCGCAGCAGGTCCAGGAAGACCTCGGCGCCGGACTGCCCCGACCCGAGCACCGTGACGTCCCCGAGCCCCGACAGGCCGGGGGCCCGGTCGAGGTAGTCGGCGGCGTGGAACACGCGGTCCCCGGCCAGCCCCTCCAGCGGGGCGGGCAGCACGGGCTCGGTCCCGATGCCCAGGACCAGGGCGCGTCCGCGCGTGGTGGAGCGTGTCCCGTCGGCGCCGGTGTGCTCCACCGTGAACACGCCGCAGTCGTGGCCCACGGCGGTCGCCCGGGCGTCGAACCGGCAGGAGTCCAGCCGGTGCGCGACCCAGCGGCAGTAGTGGTCGTACTCGCGGCGCGGCACGTGGAAGTGCTCGGAGAAGTAGAACGGGAACAGCCGGTCGTGCTCGCGCAGGTAGGACAGGAACGACCAGCGGCTGGTCGGGTCGACCAGGCTGACGAGGTCGGCGAGGAAGGGGACCTGGAGGCGCGCGCCCTCCAGCAGCAGGCCGGGGTGCCAGGAGAAGGACGGCCGCGACTCCAGGAAGCGGGCGCTGAACCCGGGGACGCCGTCGGCCAGCGCGGCGAGCGCGAGGTTGAACGGGCCCAGGCCGACCCCCACCAGGTCGTGGACGCGGTCGCCGTCCGGGTCGGGGGGCGCGGTGGCGGATGTCAACGGGACTCCTTCGGGGCGGAGGCCTCGGCGTCGCCCGCGGCGACGACCATGGCGAGCAGGGCCTCGGTGTCGGCGAGGGTGGTGTCGGGGTTGAGCAGGGTGAGCTTGAGCCACACGTGCCCGTCGACGCGGGTGCGCCCGACGACGGCGCGCCCCTCCTCCAGCAGGCGTCGCCGCAACCGGGCGTTGACGGTGTCGCTGCGCTCGCCGGCGTCGTAGCGGAACACGACGGTGGTGAGGGAGGGCGAGGCGGCCAGCACCAGCCTGGGCGAGGCCGTGACGCGGGAGGCGGTGCGCAGGGCCAGGTCGCGGCAGGCCTCGACCAGCCGGCCCAGGCCGTCCACGCCCAGGGCGCGCAGGGTGACGGCGATCTTGAAGACGTCGGCCCGGCGGGTGGTGCGCAGGGAGTAGCCGAGCAGGCTCGGGTACCCGGCCTCCTCGTCGTCGGCCGGGTTGAGGTAGTCGACCGACCGGGAGAGGGGGGCGAACAGCTCGCGCTCCCGGGTGAGCAGGATGCCCGCAGCCACCGGCTGCCAGCCGAGTTTGTGCAGGTCCATGCTGACCGAGTCGGCGCGTTCCAGCCCGGCGAGCAGTCCTCGCAGGCGCCGGGAGAAGAGCAGGCCCCCGCCGTAGGCGGCGTCCACGTGCAGCCACACACCGGCCTCGCGGGCGATGTGGGCGATGGCGCCGAGGGGGTCGATGCCGCCGAGGTCGGTCGTCCCGGCGGTCGCCACGACGGCGACCGGCACGTCCCCGTCGGCCCTGATCCGGTCGAGGGCCGCACGCAGGGCGGCCGGGCGCATCCGGTGCTGGGAGTCGACGTCCACGGTGACCACGGCGTCCTCGCCCAGGCCGAGGAGGGCGGCGGAGCGCTGGACGGAGAAGTGGGCGACCTTCCCGCACAGGACGCGGGGCCGTGCACCGCCCGCGGCGACGGCCACACCGTGGCGGCCCGCGTCACGGTCGGCGGAGGCGCTGAGGGCGTGGTCGCGCGCCAGGAGCAGCGCGGTGAGGTTGGACTCGGTCCCGCCGGAGGTGGCCACCCCGCCCGCCCGGTCGCCCCGGTAGCCGACGAGGTCGGCGAGTTCGGCGATCACCTGGGTCTCCATGGCGGTGGCGGCGGGCGCCTGGTCCCAGGAGTCCAGGGACTGGTTGAGGATCGATGCGACGGTGTCGGCGGCCACCGCCACGGCCAGCGGGGGGCAGTGCAGGTGGGCCGCGCAGTGGGGGTGGGCGGGGTCGGCCGCCCCGGCGGTGAGCGCGGTGGTCAGGCGGGCCAGGACGTCGGCGGCGACGTCGGTGCGGCCCGGGGCGGGGGTCGGGGCGCCGTCCGTGGGGGGTCCGAGCGCGTCGCGGACGGCGTCGGCCACCTGGCGCGGGGTGAGGGCGGGCAGGGGCCCGCCCCGCGCTGAGGAGGCTGCTGCGAGGGCCCGCGTGGCGGCCTCCACCAGGGCGGCGACCGTGGCGGGGCCGCCCGGCGCCCCCGCGAACCCGTCGGCGAGCAGGGTCGCGGCGTTGGTGGGGACGGGGTAGGCGAGCATGCTGGGGCCTTCGGTGCCTGGTGTGGCACTCGGTGTGAGGGGCATGGGCGTCGGGCTCCTGGTTTCCGGGGCGGAGATGCTGGGACGCGCGCGGCGGCGGGGCGGGAACGTCAGGCGGGCTGCGGGGCCGTGCCGGGCGGGGCCGCGGAAGGGGCGGGGCGACTCCTTCGTCGCTCCGTCGAGGAGTGGCGGTCCCGTGGGGGAGGGGACGCGCGTCGCGGACCGGCGGGCCGGCCGGCGCGGGGGTCGTGTGCGCCCGCGGGAAGGGGATCCCGGGTGGGCGCGGTCAGGGGTTCAGCGCCAGGACCAGGCTGTGGTGTGCGCGCCAGCCCGGGTGCGGGGCGACGTCGCCCACGTGCCGCCAGCCGTTGCGCAGGAAGATGCCCAGCGCGTGGGTGTTGGTCTCGGCCACCAGGCACGCGGCGCGCTCCTCCCCGCGGCCGCTCATGAGGATGGGCAGTGTGCGCCCGGCGACGCCGCGGCCCCGGTGGGGGGCGTGGACCAGGGCCTCGCACAGGGCGAAGGTCCGGCCGGGGTGCTCGCTCGCCACGTCCCCGGCGTCCACGCCGGGAAGGGGGGCGAACCCGTGCCACCAGCCGGTCTCCGGGGGCAGGGTGTAGCCGTAGGCGAAACCGGCCAGTTCCCCGTCGGAGTGGCAGGCGGTCAGGCGGAAGCCCGGGCGGGCCGCGCTGAACTCCAGGCGCGAGGCGAAGGGCGGGGAGTTGTGGTCGGGCAGGTGCCATGCGTCCGAGTAGACGGTCTCGTAGGCGCGGACCCAGGGGGCGGGGTCGGCCAGGACCTCGGCTCCGGTGAGGTTGTCGATCCGCCACACGGTGTCGTGGCCGCCGCAGGGGCGGTCGGCGGCCACGGGTGCGCCGGTGGTGGAGGAGCTCGCCGCGGGAGCGGGTGTCACGGGCATGGGAGGGCTCCTTGCTCGGATGTCGGGAGGGCGTGCGCGGAGGCGCACAACAGAGCCGTACTAAATTAGGGCAGGCTTACCTAATTGTGTCAAGGAGTGCAGGTGGGAAGGTGCTCCCCGGGCGTGTCCCGCCCCGGGAGCACCGGTACCGCGCACCAGTCCCGTGCGCCACGCGCGGGTGCGGGGCGCACGGCCGGGCCGCTCCCCGGAGGCCCCTCCGCACCCGCGCGTGAGGGCGCGGGGCCGACGGCGGGGCGGGGTCGTGGAGGCGGACCGGTGTGCGGGCGCCGGGGGGTACCACCCCCGCCGGGGCGGGGCCCGACGCGCGCTCCTCCTCGCCCCCTCCGAGGCTTCGGCGGCGCCCGCCCGCGCGGGGGCGCGCCAGGTGTTCCACGCCCCGCCGGCCCGGAACGCCGACCACGACCGTCGCGCGGGCGCGGCTCCCGGGCGTCCGACGTGCACCGGACGCCACCGGATGCCCCCGGACGCTGGGACGTGACCGGCGGCGTGCCTCAGGGCAGGCGCGAGTCCAGGGTCACGCGCGGCGCCGCCGGATGCGCCAGGAACGCGGGCATGGCGAACTCGTGCCCGTAGGCCCCCGCGTTGGGGAAGACCAGCACGTCACCGGCGCGCAGCGACTCCACGCGCACGTCCCTGGCCAGGACGTCCTCGGGGGTGCACAGTTCACCGCACACCGTCACGGACTCCCCCCTCACGGCGGGCCGGGGCATGCCTGCGGGCCACGGGTCACCGCCCTCCAGGACGGCGAAGGGATGGCGGATCTCCCAGGACGTGGGCAGCTGGAAGTGGTTGATCCCGCCCCGCACCACCGCGAAGCGGCCGCCGTAGGACGACTTCACGTCCGTCACCCGCGCCGCGTACCAGCCGGTGGGCGCCGCGATCCACCGCCCGGGCTCGAACACCACCTCCACCCCCGGGTCCGGCAGCTCCCCCAGGGCGGCGCCGAACCCCTCCAGGTCGAAGACGGGGTCGCCCTCCTCGAAGGGCACGCCGAGCCCGCCGCCGACGTCCACCACGCGCAGGTCCACGCCGAGCCCGTCGGCGGTGCGCCGCGCCCAGTCCAGGCACCAGCGCACGTAGTCGGCGTGTGCGGCGGCGTCGGTGTTGCCGCTCACCGCGTGCACGTGGAAGCCCGCCAGGTCCAGCCCGGGAAGGGTCAGAGCCGTCCGCACGGCGTCGGCGACCAGCGGTTCGGGGACGCCGAACGGACCGGGGGTGCCGCCCATCACCAGCGCGCCGCTCACCGGCACCCGCTCCGGGTTGACCCGCAGTGTCACCGGCAGCACAGTGCCCGCCGCCAGGGCGGCGGCCGACGCGCGGTGCAGCTCCAGCTCGCTCTCGGCGTTGACGACCACGTCCGCGCCGTTCTCGGCGCGCAGGCGGGCCAGCCCCGCCAGGAGCTCGGGGGTCTTGCCGGGCCCGCTCACCGCGATCCGGCCGCCGCCCGGGGAGCCGTACCCGGTTCCGGGACGGCGGGACCGCAGCGCGGCCAGACAGGAGCGCGCCTCCCGCAGGGAGGCCGCCTCGAAGCCGTCGACCGCCTCGGCCAGGTGGGCGAGGACCGGCTCGAAACCGTTGGACTTGGCGGCGAAGTAGACCCGGGCCCACCCTGGCAGCGACTTGCGCAGGGTGCGGGCGCGGTCAGCGGCCAGCGCCGGGTCGTAGAGGTACCCCGCGCCCGGGCCCGCCGCCAGGTCCAGGGCGGCCCCGCGCACGGGAGCGGGGATCCGGCCGGCGGGGAGGGCGGGGGCGTGGTCGAAGGAGCGGGGCGGTTCCATGGGGGTTCCTCCGGTACGCGTGGTGGGTCGTGCACGCCGTGTCTTCGGCACACGGCACGGAAGAGGGGCCCGATCGTGGTGGACGGGCCCCGTCCCGCCGGTTCCGCCGCGCCCCGGAGCGGGTACGCGGCGGATCCTGCGGGGGAGCGGCGGTGCGCCCCGCCCCGGGGGCCCCCCCCCCGGCGCCCCGCCCGGGG